>CBFHBH010000092.1:0-7525 GCA_965653735.1 uncultured Flavobacterium sp.
GAGGCGAGAAAACTCGTTTAGCAATGATTAAATTATTGTTGGAACCAGTAAATGTTTTGATTCTGGATGAACCAACGAATCACCTTGATATGAAAACGAAAGACATTATTAAAGATGCCTTAAAAGATTTTGATGGGACTTTAATTCTAGTTTCTCACGACCGTGATTTCTTAGATGGTTTGGCCGAAAAAGTATTCGAATTTGGTCACAAGCGTGTAAAAGAACATTTTGAAGATATTAAAGGCTTCCTTGCTTACAAGAAAATGGAAAGTTTAAAAGAAATTGAAAAATAAAACTAAAGTAAAAAGGGATGAATTTCATCCCTTTTTTTATCATTTATCTTTAGATTTTTGCACTTTTTGCTAGTCTAATAAATTCAGCTTTATATCCTTCAGAATCATTGTCAAGCCCTTCTTTTGCAAGACTTACAATATCTTCGATTTCTTTATTCTCGATATATTTTGAATCTCTTAGTTTCATTCCAAACCAAGCCACTGATGAAGCAAATTTAAAGTCTGGACTTGTAGCTTTTAATGATTTAGCCGCATTAGGGATAACTTGAACCATTTCTATACTTTTTTCTCCTTCTGGTTTTTTGTAACGAAATTTAATGGTAGCCAACTCATCAGAATTTGATGTTGCTACAATTTCATTTGATGTGTATTTTAATTTTGAAGGAATAAAGTTGCTTTCAACTCCTGTTGGAATTATTTCGTATAAAGCAGTAACAGTATGTCCGCTTCCTAATTCCCCAGCATCTACAGCATCGTTTTTAAAGTCTTCATCGTTTAATTTTCTGTTTTCGTAGCCAATTAGTCTGTATGATTGTACATATTTAGGATTGAATTCGATTTGTATTTTTACATCTTTAGCAATAGCAAACATTGATCCTTTAAACTCTTTTCCTAAAAAGCGATTGGCTTCTTGCATGTTGTCGATGTAAGCATAGTTTCCGTTTCCTTTATCAGCAAGAGTTTCCATTTTGCTGTCTTTGTAATTTCCCATTCCGTAGCCCAAACAAGTCAAGAAGATACCTGATTTACGTTTCTTTTCAATTAAGTTTTCCATTTCATTGTCAGAAGAAGCACCTATGTTAAAATCACCATCAGTCGCTAGAACAATTCTGTTGTTACCACCTTTTATAAAGTTTTCCTCTGCAATATTATACGCTAATTCAATGCCTTCTCCTCCAGCAGTACTTCCACCAGTACTTAATTCATCAAAAGCATTCATAATTTTACGTTTTTCGTCTCCAGGAGTAGGAGGAAGTACCATTCCGGCTGCTCCAGCATAAACGACAATAGAAACTTTGTCTTCAGGACGTAATTCGTTTACTAAAACTTTCATGGACTCTTTTAATAAAGGAAGTTTGTTTTCGTCACTCATAGAACCAGAAACATCGACTAAGAAAACAATATTAGAAGCAGGAAGATTATCGGTTTCTATCTTTTTACCTTGAAGTCCAATTTTTACCAATTTGTGTTCTGAATTCCACGGGCAATCGCTGTACTCTGTGTTAATTGAGAATGGATGTTCGTCTTTAGGTTGTGGATAAGTGTATGCGAAGTAATTCATCATTTCTTCTAAACGAACAGCATCTTTAGGAATTTCTTGCCCGTTATTAATGAATCGACGGATATTGGTGTAAGAAGCATTATCAACATCAATAGAAAACGTGGATAAAGGTTTTGTCTTGGGGTTTTCAAACTTATTTTCCTCTATTTCAGCATAACTTTCCTGGTTTTCATATTCGGGGGAATACTCCTCGAGAGTATTATTATCTGCAGCATCAGTGATCATTATTTCACTAGCAGATTCTGATTGTTCCATGTATTTATTTTCTTTACACGATGCAAAGAACAATGCTAGTCCAGCTAGCATAAGGAAAGGCTTTTTCATACCAAATTGTTTAAGAGGATTATTAAATAAGTTTTTTCTTGTTGTTGAAAACAAAACACATGCCTGATTTTTAATAAAAATGTTAAATATATTTGCTGCGAAAAACTAAAAAACCACAAATCAGAATGAGATCCTTAGGGTTCTTAACCAAACAATAAAACACAACCTAACTATTATAATCTAGTATTTTCAATTAATCGTATAAATTCTGCTCTGTAACCTTCAGAATCATTTTGCAAGCCTTGTTTCGCAAGGTTTTTAATGTCATCAGATGATTTATTTTCAATAAGTTTTGAATCTCTCAGCTTTAATCCTAACCAAGCCACTGCAGTTGTAAATTATTTCAACCATTTCAATGCTCTTGTCTCCATCAGGTTTTTTGTATCTAAATTTAATAGTAGCCAATTCATCATTATAATTATTTTCAGATGATTTTGGTTGAGAATATTTTAAGTCAGTTGGTTCCTTAAAGAAATAACTTTTTACACCAGTAGGAATAATTTCGTATAAAGCCGTTACTGTGTGACCACTTCCTAGTTCTCCTGCATCAATAGCATCATTTGTAAAATCTTCAGCTCTTAATTTTCTATTTTCGTAGCCAATTAATCGGTATGACTGAACGTGTTTTGGGTTAAACTCGATTTGAATTTTTACATCTTTGGCGATAGCAAACATAGATCCTTTAAATTCTTTACTTAAAAAACGATTGGCTTCCTGAATGTTATCAATGTAAGCATAGTTTCCGTTGCCTTTATTGGCTAAAGTTTCCATTTTACTGTCTTTATAGTTTCCCATTCCATATCCTAAACAAGTCAAGAAAACTCCGGATTTTCTTTTTTCTTCAATTAAACGTTCCATATCATTATCAGATGAAGCTCCTACATTAAAATCACCATCTGTGGCTAAAATCACACGATTGTTTCCGTTTTTGATAAAGTTTTCACTGGCAATTTTATAAGCCAAGTTAATTCCTTCACCACCTGCTGTACTTCCGCCAGCTTGTAATTGTTCTAGAGCATTGATAATGGTTTCTTTTTTGTTTCCAGATGTTGGAGTTAAAACCAAACCTGCCGCACCAGCATATACCACGATTGAAACTTTATCTTCAGCACGTAATTCGTTTACTAAAATCTTCATTGATTGCTTTAACAATGGTAATTTATTCTCATCACTCATTGAACCAGAAACGTCGATTAAGAATACAAAGTTGGAATTAGGTAAATTTTCTGTTGAAATACTTTTTCCTTGTAAACCAATGCGAACCAATTTGTTTTTTGAATTCCACGGGCAATCACTGTAATTTGTTGTAATTGAAAATGGATGTTCTCCTTTAGGTTGTGCGTATTGGTATTTAAAGAAATTCATCATTTCTTCAACACGAACCGCATCTTTAGGAACTTGTTGACCGTTATTTATAAAACGACGGATGTTGGTGTATGAAGCATTATCAACATCGATAGAAAAAGTAGAAAGTGGCGATTGTTTTGGACTTTCAAATTCATTTTCGACAAAAACGCCATAGTCTTCATCACTTGTAGAGATTGGTTTTTTTTCATCATTCTTTTTTCCTTTAATAACCAATTTGTTGTCTCTTTCATAAGCTACAGCTAAACCTGAAACTTGACCAGCAAGTTGATTCTTATCAGCTCTGGATTTTTTTGTTCTTTTTGGAGAAGAAGAATAATATCCTTCTTCTCGTGATATCCCAACAGCAGTAACTACAACTTCTTTTAGTTGCTGACCATCATCTTTCATTTTTACATTAATGATGTTAGAGGTTCCAACAGTTTTTTCGACATTCTGCATTCCCATAAAACTAAAAATGAGTATTTCTCCTTGTGTAGCTTTTATAGAATAATTTCCACCAAAATCGGTTGAAACTCCTCTGGTTGTTCCTTTGACTACAACATTTACTCCTGGAAGTGGTCCAGATGAGTCTGAAACTATTCCTGTAATTGTTCTCTCTTGTGCCATTGCTACGAAACTTATAAGCATAGCTATGGCTAATGAAAATAGTTTTACACTTTTCATAATAGTAAGATTTAATATGTTAGTAATTGATTTTTCTGGCTATTTTTTTTGAACAGCCGGTCTTCCGTATTTAGTTTTAATAACTACAACTCCTTTTTTTCCTTTGTCGCCATAAAGTTCTATGGCTTCTTCATCTTGGTAAATTGACATCGATTCAATTTCCTGCTTATTTAATGGATAATAGGGTGAAGTAGGATTAGGTCCAAAGAGTTCCTTCTCAGAATATTCTTTTCCGTTGATAATGTATAAAGGTTCTTTAAGCTCTACTATTGTTTCTAAATCATCTGAATTTTTAATGTCTGAAACTTTTTTATCAGTGGCTTTACCATCGACAACTACTAATGGCGGAGCTTTTTTGCCTAGAGTTATTGATTGTGCAGGTTCTTCTTTGGCTTTGTAATCGCTTTCGTCAACTCTAGAACTTTTTACACCTACAGTTTCGTGATTCATTGAATAATTTAAATAACCTTTATCTTCTTCCATAATTGGAGCTGCCATTGATCTTACTTGAATACTATCATTAGCTTTTGGTTTATTTTCAGAAACTGCTACTTGGTTGACACTTTGTATTTGTTGATGTAATATTTTTTCGTTGGTTTTATTATCAATTCTAGGCTCATCATTTACAACAATATCAGTTGAATCACTGCTAATAAGTGACTTGATTTCTTCTTTTGTTGTTTCAACAACCGAGTTTTGAATAGGCTCTTTTGTTGTGTTAAATTGTTTCCATAGTTGGAAAGCAAAAACACTTCCTACAACTACTGATGCTGCAATAGCAAACTTTTTCCAGTTGGTATTGGTTTTCTTTTGTGATTTAAATACTTCGGTATCCAGTTTGGCATCTACACGGGACCAGATTTTTTCCATTCCTGGAAAATTTTGGGTTTCCGAGGTATCGGCAGCTTTTTTAAATTGTTCGAATATTTTATCTTGATCTTCCATTACTTACTTTGCGTTTTGATAGTAGAAATTGTTCACTAAATCTTTCAATTTGGTTTTTGCTACATTCAATTGTGATTTTGAAGTGCCTTCTGAAATTTTAAGCATTGCTGCAATTTCTTTATGTGAATACCCTTCAATGACAAACAAATTGAATACTGTTTTACATCCTTCCGGAATATAATTCAGTAGTTTTAAGACATCCTGTTCCTCTAAGCTTGAATCTTGAGCTACTTCGGGCTGAATTTTAAAACTTGATTCTTCTAGATATAAATTGAAGTTTACGTTTTTCTTTAATAAATGTAAACACTCATTAATAGTAATGCGTTTTGCCCAACTGTAAAAAGCAGCGTTTTCTTTTAATTGATCCAATTTTGTAAAAATGATTACAAAGGCATCCGCTAACACTTCTTCTATTTCCTCTTCTTTTTTTAAGTAGCGTTTGCATACCTGATAAAGTTTGGGCGCCATTAATTCATACATCTTACGCTGGGCGTCTCGATGCATTTTTCGGCAGGCTTGTATTAATTGTTCGTCTATCACAATAAAGGTCTTTATATGTAAAGAGGATGTTTTTTATAAAAAGGTTGGGAAGGATATAAAAAAAAATATTTTTTTTGACAAAGTTAGTTTTTGGTTTTTACCGAAATACATTGATATTATTGGGTTTAACTTATTTTACCATTCTTGAAATTTCTTTTTCTAATCGATCAAAATTTTCTTCATTTTTTGGTTCAGCGAACTTTCTAATCTTCTCACATTCAGCGGTATCAAAAATCATTTGGAAAGAAATCTCAGTTTTGGATTCATCAATTTTCTTAAAACCAATTTCCATATCAAAAAAAGGTTGAGAAACTCTTGTCCAAGCGATTAATTTAAGTGGTTCGACTATTTTAAAAACAGATGAGTTTTCATAATTTCCTTTTTCAGGACCATGCATGGTAAGAATCCATTTTCCGCCAGGTTTTAAATCAAATTCATGAATTGTATTTGTAAAGCCTTCTGGTCCCCACCAATTTTTTAAATATTCTGGATTTGAAAAAGCTTCATACACAGTTTCAACTGGATAGTTTAAAACTCTCGAACTAAAAATTTTACGATCAGAATTTGGATTCATAGTTTCAATTTTGGGTTGTTTATTTTACGTTTAGAACTAACTTGTAAATTGTGGTATTTAAATCTTCAGTGTCGTTGTCTTCACAAAGTAAAAAAGTCAATTGATTTCCTTTCTTTTCAAAAAGCGTCAAGCCTTCCAGTTTATGCGTGGGTGTTAATTGGATATGTTTTTCAACTTCGAGTGTTTCTGGATTCATCATTCCCATTATGGTACCTAAAACTTCTCCGTCTTCATAAGTCGAAATGGTATCTTCTGCTGCTGCTAGGAAATAAATTTTATTTTCGATTAAAACAGCATCGGTAAAACTGGTTTCGACATGCTTTATTTTGGGTAATGAAATTGGAAAGAACTCATAGTGATTGTCGGTACTGATTTTAAAAACTCCGTTTTTAGCAGTTAATCCATTTCCTCTTTGAAATAGAAACAAAGTTTCGTTTATATATAAAGCACCTTCTATATTTAAATCATCGTCAGATATTTTAAACTTTGACTTTAATCCTTGATAAGTGGATGAAAAATCTGTTTCTTTAACATCTTTTGTGTTTAAGTTGTAAATGACTTTCTTATTTCTATTGATGGTAGAACCAGAACCAAATACATGTAGTTCATTTTCTTTTAAGGTGATGGCTTCAAAATCTGGTTTTCTTTTTTTTTCGATATTAACCGAAGCATCTTTTATTAGTGAGTGTTTTATTAACGGAGATTTATCCAGTTTTTGTTCAAACAAATAACCAGAATTATCACTTACAATAAATAATGAGTTGTTGTGAAATACTATTCCTGAGGCAGCTCCAATACCTTGAATAGTCAAAAAAGCAAGTAGTTGAATTTTTTCCATATATTTACAAATAAGCATAGCCCCGATTACTTCGTCAGTTCGCTTCGCTCGTGTGTAGCGGCATCCTTTTTACGGAAACTGAGGATCTCGAAGTTACAGTAAAAAGATATAGCGAAAAGCGGGAAATAGCTACATACAATAACAAATATACTTTAAAACTATGACAGCTTTTAATTCTCAAGACTTTAAAATCACTAAACCTTTTAAGTTATCTGATTTTCCAACCGAAATAGAAACTGCGTTAAAAGACAAGGAGAAAGAAAAAATGCTTGATGAGGTGCAAAAACCTTTGAGTGAGTGGCAGGACGTTATGTATGCTCATAATCGTTATGGTGTTTTGATTTGTTTACAAGGAATGGATACTTCGGGGAAAGATAGTTTGATTCGAGAAGTTTTTAAAGAATTTAATCCGCGTGGGGTAGTGGTGCATAGTTTTAAAACACCCAATTCGACCGAATTAGAGCACGATTATTTATGGCGTCATTATTTGGCTTTGCCAGAAAAAGGAAAATTTGCTGTTTTCAATCGTACACATTATGAAAATGTATTGGTAACTAGAGTACATCCGGAGTATATTTTGAATGAAAATCTTCCCGGAATTGAAAAAGTAGAAGATATAAAACCAGAATTTTGGGAAAATCGTTTCGAGCAGATTAATAATTTCGAAAAACATATTACTCAAAATGGAACTATTGTGC
>CBFHBH010000093.1:0-7433 GCA_965653735.1 uncultured Flavobacterium sp.
GGTTTGTTACCATTGGATTAAAATCAACCAAAAAAGCAATTCCCAAACCTAATTCTACAAAAGCATATACATAAGCCCAAACTGGAATTCTTCTGGCAATTACATCATACATGATATAACTTTCAGTAAATCCTTTTAAGTTCAATAATTTAAAGAAAGAGAAAACCAAAAAGAAACCTGCCATAAAATGGCGCATCCATTCCATAAAATGAAAAGAGCCTGATTGCCATTGAATCAATAAGGTCACAACTGTGATGAATCCAAAAATCAGTAAAACTGGTTTATAAGTTTCCAACCAAGATTTAGTCTGTTCGGCTAATTCATTGTGCTCTTTTGCCGAAATTTTATATTTGCTGTCCTTTTCGGTCAATGCGTTTTGCAAAACGCTCAACGAAACATGTTTATCCATCGAAATTACTGCTGAATTTGTCTCTTTTGCAACTTCGACATTGGTAATATTATTTACAGTTAGCAAAGCCGATTTAACTTTTGCTTCGCAACTTGAACATGTCATTCCTGTTATTTGATACTCGTGTGTCATTGTTAAAAATTTTTAGTTATTTATTAATGACAAAGTTCTGAACAGACTGTTAGGAATTCTTTACACTATTCTGGGTTTGATTTGTAATTTTTATAGGTCTTCGATTTGCTTACGTTTTTTTTCTTTCAGTTGTTTGAAATACGTTGGTGTAAAACCTGTAATTTTTTTAAACTGATTACTTAGATACGCTACACTACTGTAATTAAGTTGATACGCAATTTCACTCAAACTCAATTCATCATAAACCAAAAGTTCTTTTACCTTTTCAATGCGTTGCAGAATATAGTATTTCTCTACAGTTACACCTTCAACTTCCGAAAACAGATTGCTTACATAATTGTAATCTAAGGAAAGCTTTTCGCTGATATAGTCTGAAAGATTGGTTTTTATTCCGTCTTTGTTATGATGTACTAATTCAATAATAATCGTCTTAATTTGTTCAATCAAACGGCTTTTTTTATCGTCGATCACTTCAAAACCAAATTTTTCCAGTTGGCTTACAACCAACTCTTTTTGATTTTCATCTAAAGAATCAATGATATCAGCCTCGCCCAATTCAACTGAAAGGATAGTAAGCCCGAGTTTTTCCAATTCGGACTTAACCACCAGCTTGCAACGACTGCAAACCATATTCTTAATATAAATCTTCACTATTTTAAGGTTTCAACTGTTTTACCACAATTTAGCATCATCGAACCATAATATGGATTTTTTACGGCATTTTCGTAACTCAACCAGTTAGCTCCTTTACCATCATTAGCCATAGGACAAAATTGGTAATACACTGGTTTACTTAACTTTTCAGCTTTCATTAAAGCGTAAACATTTTTGGAAAGTGTCATAAAATGATCTCTTTGATGCTTTAAATCTTTGGTTTCACCTATATGTTCAGCATCTTCTGTAAGATTCTTTAAAACTTTCATCCAAACCATGTGTACATCATTATCTAACAATTCCATTTTTACTTGGCTAATGGCTGTTACCATACTTTTTGAGACTTCAGAAGCTTTATTTCCATTAGAGCTAACCAAAGCATCTTTTAACTGAAAATAATTTTCATAAACTTTTTCTAATTGATTTTTTTCTTGTTTAACTTCTACGGTTTCAGTTTTAGCATGATCTTGATGATTGTGAGCTGTTTCATTTACAGCTGCTTTAACAACATCTTTTTTGAAATCACGTTTGTACTGGCAACATTCTGGTAAATTTTTATAGGCATCCTCAGGAGCTAAAAAAGATTCGCTGTCATAACCTGCCAAGGCAATTCTTTTTAAAATTTCCTCTTTGTTAGTTTTTTTGTCGTCATAGCTTATTGTTGCTATTTTTGTATCTTTGTTCCAATCTACTGTAGCAACTTTCCTTAAATTTCCTGCTTTTTCGATTGTTTCTTCACACATTTCACAGTTTCCACTGATTTTTACAGTTTCTTTTTTTTCATTTTTAATTTGAGCTTCACACGAAACAGAAAACACTGCTATACTTAACAATAAAACTATATTTTGAATTGAATTTTTCATATGTGTATAATTTAATTTTTAGAGGTCACATATGTTATCGCCTTATTTTAATAAGTGTTTGTTTGCAACAAACTTGTTATTTGTGGCGATTTCATACATAAACGATTTATAGCCTGATTAACAAGCTGATAATTACTATAAAATTAGGTAAATAATTGCAATTGTAAATTTATCCGTTAACGAATAAATCCAATTACGGCTAGTCAGAAATTCGTTTGGCTTATTTTAGGCGGAGCCCAAACAGAAAAAAATACTTTGTTTATCAAAGCATTATAAAAGAAGTTATTTTCTTTTTCTGTAGAAGATACGTAAGAATAATTATTAGATTCAATTGTCATAGCAAATACTAATGAAGTGCAGCTCCCAAAAGAACTACATTGACATTTTGAATCACCACAACTTTTATTACACCCTTTATTTTTGTTAGAAGAAGATTTTTTATCACAACAGTTTTTTGTTGTTTCTTTCTTTGAAGTAATTGTTTTATGAGAAGTTGAATTCATTTTCATATTGCATGCATAACTTTCCTGAGGCATTAAAAACATGCCTAATAAGAATACAATCAAATATGTAAATATCTTTCTTCTCATTTCGTATGAACAAATATAAAAAATAGTAACAGCCAAAACTGTTACTATTTTCTTAAAACTTATTCAAGTGTCAAAGTTATTTGACCATCGTCATCCAGACTAATGTTATAGTTTGTCAAATCAGTTCCCTCTTCGGAAGAAGATTCATTAACTTCTATTTCCTCAGGAATTACCTCGATAGGTTCTTCATAAGGAAGCGACTCTAGTAAGTTTACCTGTTTTAATTTATCGGTTGTTAACTGATTACCTAATGCCTTGATACCTTTTACAGCAATAAACTGTTCCATGTCTATGGTTTGGTTCTCTTTTTGAACGCCTTTATTTTTTGCAAAAACAATCTCTGCCACAGGACGCCAATCGGTAGAAACAATTTCCAACTGAGATTTTTCATGTTCAGTGATGAAAATCTCTTCCTTGTTTTCATTTTCAACCAAGAAACGTTTAATGAAATAACGTTCTTTTTCTCCGTCATAATAAATTGCCGAAATTGGTTTTTTAGGATGCCATTTTTCTAAGATAATCATATCCTCGTCAAAATGAGTTGTCAATTCAGGAATAATGGTTTTTAACTTTCCTGATTGATTAATAATCAACAAACGATCATTAGGACGGAACTCACCCAACAACTCTCCTCTTCCATCAACATTCAATCGTTGTACTGTATCATCGAACCATACTTTACGCGGACGCAAAGTTGAAATACCTTTCTCTTTTAATTCAATTTTCTTGATAGGATATTTTGAAACCGTGTTTCCTTTTGAAGCACGTCCTTTAATCATGATTTCGGCAAAATCGACATCCCATTTTAGTTTCTTAACGCTTCCTACCTGACGTAACAAAATAGTAACCGTTTCTGCTTCACCATTAGGATTTGCTGAAAAATACAATACTTGAGAACCAGCTTTTTCCTGTGTCAAATCGTATTCTTTATCGCGCGTAACTCCAGAAACATTAAAACGCTTAATAAATGATGGTCCTGATTTTCCATCACGATAAATCATGTTATAAATCGTACGCTTATCGTTTTTGTCGAAAACCGCAATATGGATAATGTCTTTACCAATGAATTTCTTCTCATCTACTTTGGTAATTACCATTTTACCGTCTCGAAGGAAACAAATCACATCATCAATATCACTACAATCAGCGACATATTCGTCTTTCTTTAATCCTGTACCAATGAAACCTTCTTCCCTATTTACATACAATTTAGTGTTACGTAACACTACTTTTGTTGCTTCAATAGTATCAAAGTTTCTTATCTCTGTCTGACGTTCACGACCTTTACCATATTTTTCTTTTAACTTAGCAAAATAATCAATGGCAAATTCGATTAGGTTATCCAAATGATGTTTCACTTGAGCAATTTCATCCTCAAGTTTTGCAATCAATTCATCTGCTTTATCCGAGTCGAAACGTGTAATACGAATCATTGGAATTTGCGTTAGTTTTTGCAAATCTTCATCAATAATTTCTCTGATTAACTGTTTCTTAAAAGGCTCAAAACTTTTGTATAAATACTCATATAACGATTCTCTGTCTCCATACAATTTGAAATCGATGTACATTTCTTCACGAATGAAGATTTTTTCTAAAGTTGAAAAATGCCATTTTGTTTCCAATTCGGCCAATTGAACTTCTAATTCCTGACGAAGCAAATCAACTGTTCTGTTCGTTGAAATTTTCAACATTTCAGAAACACCAATAAATAATGGTTTATTATCTTCAATAACACAGCCCAAAGGTGAAATTGATGTCTCACAAGCAGTAAACGCATACAACGCATCAATCGATTTATCTGGCGATACGCCTGGAGGAAGATGAATTAAGATTTCAACTTCAGCAGCAGTATTATCTTCAATTTTCTTGATTTTGATTTTTCCTTTGTCATTAGCTTTCAAAATACTATCAATCAATGACGTCGTATTAGTTGAAAAAGGAATTTGGGTAATCACCAACGTTTGTTTATCTAACTGCGAAATTTTAGCACGTACACGAACTCGTCCGCCACGCATACCATCGTTATAATTAGAAACATCAGCAATTCCAGCCGTTGGGAAATCAGGAAATATGGTAAACGGTTTGTTTTTTAAGATTTTGATTGAAGCATCAATCAATTCATTAAAGTTATGCGGCAAAATTTTAGTCGATAAACCTACCGCAATCCCTTCTCCTCCTTGTGCTAATAACAATGGAAATTTAACTGGAAGATTTATTGGTTCTGCACGACGACCATCGTATGATAATCCCCATTCAGTGATTTTTGGAGAATATAAGACTTCAAGAGCAAATTTACTTAAACGTGCCTCGATATAACGCGAAGCTGCCGCCCCATCCCCAGTAAGTATATTTCCCCAGTTTCCTTGTGTATCAATCAATAAGTCTTTTTGGCCAATTTGCACCATAGCATCACCAATACTCGCATCTCCGTGAGGGTGATACTGCATCGTATGTCCAACAACATTCGCAACTTTATTGTAACGACCATCATCCAACTCCTTCATTGAGTGCATGATACGACGCTGAACAGGTTTAAAACCATCTTCAATGGCAGGCACAGCACGTTCCAAGATTACATAAGATGCATAATCTAGAAACCAATCCTTGTACATCCCAGTTACCTTGGTAATAGTTGCATCTGGATTTTCTTCGTCTTGATCGTAAAAATGTTCGCCTTCAAAATGACCTTCCGCTGAAGTACTTTCATCAGATAAGTTCTCGTCTTGAGGTGTTAATTCTTCTTCGTTTATATTTTCGTTTTCTTCGCTCATTTCATTTTGTTTACGGTTAACAGTTCTCAGTTAACAGAAAAACTGTAAACTGTAAACTGTAAGCTGTGAACTTAATTTGTTAATTCTTCAACTGTATCTAGCTCCACTTTCAAATTCTTGATGATAAATTCTTGACGGTCAGGGGTATTTTTACCCATATAGAACTCCAATAATTTTTCAATTGAAGTCGCTTTGTCCAACATTACTGGGTCCAATCGGATGTCTTCACCAATAAAATGTTTGAACTCATCAGGTGAAATTTCTCCTAATCCTTTGAATCGAGTGATTTCTGGTTTTGGTTTTAATTTGTCAATAGCAGCTCTACGCTCATCATCACTGTAACAGTAAATCGTTTCCTTTTTGTTACGCACACGGAACAATGGTGTTTGCAAAATATACAAATGTCCTTCTTTGATAATCTCTGGGAAAAATTGTAAGAAGAACGTAATCAATAACAAACGAATGTGCATACCATCGACATCGGCATCGGTAGCGATTACGATATTGTTGTAACGCAAGTCTTCCATGCTTTCTTCGATATCCAAAGCGGCTTGCAAGAGGTTGAATTCTTCGTTTTCGTATACAATTTTCTTGGTCATACCATAGGTATTCAAGGGTTTACCACGCAAACTAAATACTGCCTGTGTATTCACATCACGTGATTTGGTAATAGAACCAGAAGCCGAGTCTCCCTCGGTAATAAACAAAGTACTTTCTAAACTTCGTGGATTTTTAGCATCGGTTAAATGTACACGGCAATCGCGTAGTTTTTTATTGTGTAAACTGGCTTTTTTAGCACGTTCCTTAGCTAATTTACGAATACCTGAAAGCTCTTTACGTTCGCGTTCGGCTTGAAGAATTTTACGCAGTAATAAATCAGCAACCTCAGGATTTTTATGTAAAAAGTTATCTAAATTGGTTTTGATAAAATCATTTACAAACGTACGTACAGATGGTCCGTTTGGACCAATATCTGTAGAGCCTAATTTGGTTTTTGTCTGCGATTCAAAAACTGGTTCTTCAACCTTAACCGAAATTGCAGAAACAATCGATTTACGAATATCAGAAGCTTCAAAAGGTTTGTTGTAAAACTCTTTAATGGTTTTCACAATCGCTTCACGAAAAGCACCTAAATGCGTTCCTCCTTGCGTAGTATTTTGTCCGTTAACAAATGAATAATATTCTTCTGAATATTGACTTTTACTATGTGTCATTGCAATTTCGATATCATCACCACGCAAGTGAATAATTGGATATTGCATGTCTTCTTCAGAAATGGTTTCTTCCAATAAATCTTTTAGTCCGTTATCAGAGTAGAACTTTTCACCATTATAAATTATTGTTAATCCTGTATTTAGGTAACAATAATTTTTAAGCATTTTTACAATATACTCATTTCGATATTTGTAGTGCTTAAAAATAGTATCATCCGCAACGAAAGAAACCTTTGTTCCTTTACGTTTGGTTGTCGTTATAACTTCTTCTTCAAGTGTTAGATTTCCTGCAGAAAATTCGGCTGCTTTTTGTTGGTCATCACGAACGGATTCTACACGAAAGAAAGTAGAAAGCGCATTAACAGCCTTGGTACCTACTCCGTTTAATCCCACCGATTTTTTGAAGGCTTTAGAATCGTATTTACCTCCCGTATTCATTTTAGAAACTACATCAACCACCTTCCCTAATGGAATACCACGTCCGTAGTCACGAACAGTAACCATACGGTCTTTCAGAGTAACTTCAATGGTCTTTCCAGCTCCCATTACAAACTCATCAATGCAGTTGTCAAGAACCTCTTTTAGTAGAATATAAATACCGTCATCTGGCGATGAACCATCACCCAATTTTCCAATGTACATACCAGGACGCATACGGATATGCTCCTTCCAGTCGAGAGAACGTATATTGTCTTCGGTATATTGATTTTGTTCCAACATAGCAAGTTTTTGGATTTTGTGCTAATATAATAGAAATGAGCTTAAAATTTCAAACAACTCCCAAAAGGGGCTTCTTCTAA
>CBFHBH010000094.1:0-7432 GCA_965653735.1 uncultured Flavobacterium sp.
TTCATCTTCATTAAACGAAGATTCTTCAAGAAAAAAGGATAATTATGTTGGCTACAATCAAAAAAAGGTATATTCTTCCTGTACTTGCAGGAGGTTTTTTATTTGTGGGAGTAAGTTTCAAAGAGGACTTTTTTGAAATTGCCAAGCAGATAGAAATTTTTACAACGCTTTTCAAAACTGTTAACATGAATTATGTTGACCAGACCAATCCTGCAGATTTAATGGACAAAGCCATTAAAACGATGTTGGCGGAACTTGATCCTTATACGGTGTATTTTAATGAGCAAGATGTTGCAAAATTTAAAATAAACAACACTGGTGAGTACACTGGAATTGGCGCATTGGTATCTCGTAAAGAAGGAAAACTAATTATCCGTGAGCCTTATAAAAATTATCCTGCAGACAAAGCTGGTTTAAAAGCTGGTGATGAAATTATTCAAATAGGCGATGTAAATCTTACCGATTTTAAAGAAGATGCTTCGCAATTATTGAAGGGAAGTAAAAACACTAAAATTGATATTAAATACAAACGAAACGGTCAGGTAAATTCGGCACAAATTGTTTTAGAAGAAGTAGATATTAAAGCGGTTCCTTTCTTTGGTAAAACCGATGACAAAACGGGTTATATTGTACTTTCTCAATTCACTGCCAAAGCCTCATCAGAAACCAAAGATGCTTTAGAAAAACTAAAAGATCAAGGTGCTACAAGAATCATTCTTGATTTACGAGGAAATCCTGGAGGCTTATTAGGCGAAGCAGTTAACATCTGTAATTTGTTTGTGCCTAATGGAGAAACTATTGTTACCACAAAATCTAAAATTCAAAAGCATAACAACACTTATAAAACGACTCGTCAGCCAATAGATACACAAATTCCATTAGCTATTTTAGTGGATGGTAAAAGTGCTTCGGCGAGTGAAATTGTTGCGGGTGCATTACAAGATTTAGATAGAGCAGTAATTATTGGAAGTAGAAGTTTTGGAAAAGGTTTGGTACAACGTCCGCTAGATTTAACTTATGGAACACAACTAAAAGTTACTATTTCAAGATACTATACTCCTTCTGGAAGATGTATCCAGGCATTGGATTATTCTAAAAGAGATGCTTCTGGCAAAGCTATAAGAACTGAAGCTAAAAATTATAATGCTTTTAAAACCAAAAAAGGAAGAACGGTTTATGACGGTGGTGGTATTCAGCCCGACATTGAACTTGCCGAAAATAAAACCAATGTCATAGTGGATGCTTTACAACGTAATGATGCCTTTTTTGATTTTGCAACGCAGTATGTCCAAAAAAACCCTTCGTTAAAAGAAATTACAGATGCTGATTATCTTCAGTTTAAAAACTTTTTAAAGACAATCCATTTCAATTTCGACACTAAGTCTGAAGTACTTTTGAAAGAAGTTTTATCGGAGGCCAAAAAAGAAAATATTGATGCTTCAATCAAATTGCAATATGATGCTTTGGTTGCATCTATTCAAAAAGCTGAAGAATCTCAATTAGATAAGTTCAAACCAGAAATAATGAAATTGCTTAAAGCAGAAATTATTACGCGTTACCAATACCGTGAAGGTTTGTATGACTATTATCTTAAAAATGATTCGGAGATCAAAAAAGCTACACAATTGCTAAACAATCAACCAGAATATAATAAGATTTTATTGCAGTAATTGACCTGAGTGTCATCAAAACAAATAAATTAGTTCTCGATACGCTTCGCTACTCAAACTAACGTAGATTTTTCTAGGTTTCGTCAGCTCGAGTAGCCTTGAAAAGGCATATCGAGAGCTATAAATTAAAGTATGCAAACATCCTATGTTTATATTTTACAATGTTCAGATGACACGTACTATACAGGTGTTACAGAAAATGTATTTAAAAGAATAGAGGAGCATCAAATTGGAAAATATTTTGGCTCTTATACATTTTATAGGCGACCAGTTGAGCTAGTTTACTATTGCTCCTTTACAAATATTGAAGTGGCCATTGAATTTGAAAAGAAACTTAAAAAGTGGTCAAAAGCTAAAAAATCAGCATTAATCGAAGGAAGATATGATGATTTACCAAATTTGTCGAAGAAAAAATTTAAAAAATAGTTCTCGATACGCTTCGCTACTCGAACTGACGAACGACACAAAATAACTTAGGTTACTTCTAAATTTTATTGAATTTTCATTTGAATGTGAGGAATATCATCTTCAAGGTACATTTCAGATGTTTTTACAAAACCATGGCTTTCGTAGAATTTCTGTAAATACATTTGAGCTGAAATGGTGATTTGTTTTTTGTTGAAATTTGATTCAACAGCTTCAATTGCTACTTTCATAAGGTCGTGGCCAAATTTTTTATCACGGTATTTAGGAGACACAATAACTCTTCCTATTGAAGCTTCATCAAAATAATATCCTGCATCAAAAATTCGGCAATACGCTGCTAAATCACCGTTATAATATCCTAAAACATGAATTGCTTTCGAATCTTTTCCATCAATGTCTTGATAAAAGGCTTTATTTTGAATTCTATGTTCATTGGATAGATATTTAATACAAAGTTATAAAAAAGGGAAGCTAATGTCTTCCCTTTTTCTTTATCCTTTAATTTTAAGCTTCATTCCTGGCTTAATATTCTCGTCATGTAAGTCGTTTAGTTTTTTAATTTCTGCAACTGTAGTTTTGTGTTTTTGCGAAATTATAAACAATGAATCTCCTTTTTGTACTACGTACATTTTTAGATCTTCAAATTTGCTTTTCTTTTTAGTGGTTTCTGCAACTACTGGAGTCGAAGCTTTCTCGATTTTTAATTTGTCTCCAACTTTTACATTAGCAGAAGATAAATTATTCCACTCTTTCAAATCCTCTACAGAAACATTGTTGGCATTTGCAATAACACTTAGGTTATCACCCTTTTTAACAATATAGAAGTTTGATTCCTTTTCAGTTTCAGTAGCAGCAACTTCTTCAGAAGCTTTTAATTTTAACTTTTCGCCTAACTTAATGTTTGAATCTTTAAGGTTATTCCATTTTTTTAAATCAGCAACATACAAACGGTACATTTTAGCAATAGTCGTTAATGTTTCTCCTTGCTTTACAACATGCTCTTCTGCTTTACCTTCAGAAACTGCATTAGTATCTGGTTTAGCAACTTTATCGTTTTGAGCTATTACTTTATCTTCTTTTACAATTTGAGTTTTCTTTGATTTAGCATTTTCAGCCAAACTAGAATCAACATTTGAAACAATTTTCAATCTTTTTCCCAATTGAACATTGTTTCCTTTCATTTTATTCCATCTCTTAATCTCAGCAATAGAAACGTCATATTTTTCTGCAATATCTCCTAGAACATCACCACGTCTTACAGTGTGATATTTAATTTTAGTAAGTGGTTTGGTTGTTTCTTCTTCAGCAACAGCCTCTTCAACTTTTTGCTCTACCCCTATTGAATCTTTAACTATTTTAACTCTTGGTTTTGGCACAAATTGCTTTTCTCGTTTGCTTTCTTCATAATCAACATAGGCATACATTTTATCTTCATTTGAAGTAAACACAGCAACTTTATCCTTTGGTAGTGTTATAAAATTAGTTTCATTGGTCACATAAGGAACTACTTTCATTTTATATGACGGATTTAGAAACTCCAATTGTGAAATAGGAATGTCCAACAAATCGGATAATTGCTTAAAAGACATTTTCTTTTTAATAGCGATAGTATCTGTAGCCAAATGATTTACGATTGCTTTATTAGGAACAATTCCATGTTCTTTATGATATTCGAAAATATACATTGTTGCTAAGAAAGCTGGAACATATCCTTGAGTTTCACGAGGTAAGAATTTTTTAAGATTCCAAAAGTTTTGATGACCTCCTGAACGACGAATAGCTTTAGAAACATTTCCTGCTCCCGAATTGTATGAAGCAAGAACCAATTCCCAATCACCAAAGATTTTATACATGCCGCTCATATAACGAGCCGCAGCATCACTAGCTTTTAAAGCATCGCTTCTTTCGTCTAAATATGAATTTATTTTTAAACCATATTGCTTTCCAGTTTGGTACATGAACTGCCATAAGCCAGTTGCACCCACACGAGAAACGGCTTTTGAATTTAAAGCTGATTCTACAATTGCCAAATATTTAATTTCAAGAGGAACATTATACTTTGCCAATGCTTCTTCAAACATTGGGAAATAAAATTGTGAAATTCCCATTAACCTTTCAAACGAACGTTTACGGTTTTTAAGGAAGTTTTTAACCAGATTTTCAAGCTGAGGATTATATTCGATGTTAAATGGTGATTTCTCATCCATTAAGCGTAACCTTTCTTTAAATACTTCAGTAGGAAGTTCGTAATCTACAGGTGTGTTTGTATCGATATTTTTAATATCAGCATACATTTCATCAAAATTTTGCAGACTGGTTACTTCTTTCAACCACAAACTATCCACACAAGTAGTCATATCATCAACAACGAAAGTCGTTTTTAATGAATCTAAGTATGAAAGTTTTAAAACTGGCTTAGCCACATTTTCAGATTGAAAATTATCCTGCGCAGTTACTGATAAAGCCGGAAAAATAGATAGCAATGCTAGGTGAAAAATCTTTTTTATCATAAGCTGTGTTTGTAAGTTATTGGCATTCACTGATTTGGGGTCAGAAATGCAAACTTATAGGCAAATAATTTAAAAACTGTTAAAAAAAAGTTAAAACAGTAATTTTTAACTTAATATAGCAGCAATTCCTGGAAGTGTTTTCCCTTCTAACATTTCTAGCATAGCTCCACCTCCAGTAGAAACATAACTCATTTTTGGTTCAAATCCAAACTGTTTTACGGCAGCCACACTATCACCCCCACCAACTAATGAAAAAGCTCCATTATCTGTTGCGTTGGCAATGGCATTACCAAGTTCAATAGTTCCGTTAGCGAAAGAATCCATTTCGAAAACGCCTAATGGCCCGTTCCAAAGAATTGTTTTAGACTCTAAAATGACTTTTTTAATTAATTCTAAAGATTTTGGCCCCACATCAAGACCTTGCCATCCATCAGGAATAGCATTAACATCTACAACTTGCTTATCTGCATCGTTAGCAAACTTATTTGCTGCAATAACATCTACAGGTAAATGTATTTGAACTCCTTTGGCTTTAGCTTTATTTAAAATGTCAAGAGCTAATTCAAGTTTGTCATCTTCACATAATGAATTACCAATGTTTCCTCCTAAAGCTTTAATGAAAGTAAAAGTCATACCTCCACCAATAATCATATGGTCAATTTTATCTAAAACATTTTCAATAACGGTAATTTTAGAAGACACTTTACTGCCTCCTAAAACTGCTGTTACTGGTTTAACACTACTATTTAAAACTTTATTTAAACTTTCAATTTCTTTTGCCAATAATAATCCGAAACACTTATTTTCTGGAAAAAACTGTGCAATAATTGTAGTTGAAGCATGTGCTCTGTGAGCAGTACCAAAAGCATCATTCACATAAATATCGCCAAGTGAAGCTAATTTTTTAGAAAAATCAACATCACCAGCTTCTTCTTCTTTATAAAATCTTAGATTTTCCAAAAGCAAAACTTCTCCTTGTTTTAAATTCGCTGAAGCATTTTCAGCAACATGTCCAATACAATCTGAAGCAAAAGTTACAGGAACGCCCAAAATTTGAGCTGTTGTATCAACAATATGTCTTAAAGAGAATTCATCTTGAACTCCTTTTGGTCTACCTAAATGCGACATCAAAATCACACTACCTCCTTCGTTAATAATTTTATCGATAGTAGGCTTAGCAGCTTCTATACGAGTAGCGTCAGTTACATTAAATTTTTCATCTAATGGAACATTAAAATCTACACGAATTATTGCTTTTTTGTTGTGAAAATTGAAATCGTTAATTGTTTTCATTTAGGTATTATTTATTTTAAAATATTAATCAACTGCAAGAGAAGATTGGGTACATGGACAGTTACTTAAACCTTGGAAGAAATCCCAGCCTAAAGTAATCATATGAGTTCCTGAATTATAACTAGACAATTCGTTTGTTGTTATTTGGTATGCATACCCTGCATAGAAACCACCCTTTTTAAGTCCAAGCATTGGTCCAACAGTTAAAGGCTTAAAAGGTTGATCAATTAACATACGATACGTTGCGCCTAACCAAAAATAACCTGTTCTTTGATTGTCTAAATATCTCAGCTTTGCGTTGAAGTCCAAAAATGAACGTCCATCACTTTCAAAGTGTTGAAAATAAGCCGATGGCTCAATTTCTAACTTACTGTCACGGTAACTTTTATAAGTATAACCAGTATAAATTTGATAAAAACGTAACAAACTTGGTTCGTCTTTAAAATAGTTTTTTATATCCTTATTTAATAAGTTGCTTGCGTTGAAATTCAACCAAAATTCTTTATTACGGTATAATAAACCAACGTCAAAGTTATCATTTGCCGTATATCTATCATTAACAACTCTAGGGTCAAAATATTGGAATTTATCAGTTTCGACTCTGAAATTATTAAGGTTGTATGATAAACCAAAAGATAAATATTGACGTGATGGATAATCTAAGATAATATGATGTGCAAAAGTAAGCTTACCACCAGTTTGTCTAGTATATCCATTTTTATCATTATACAACGATATCCCTAATCCAGATTGTTCAAAGACTCTAAAATCTGCATAAATAGCTTGATTTTGTGGAGCATCTTTAATCCCAACCCATTGAGCAAAACCATTAACGCGTATACGAATATTGTCTCCAATACCTGCATAGGTTGGTGATAAAACAAATGGATTGTCAGCCAGATATTGCGTTGCAACTGGAACATTCAATTCTTGAGCAAATAAATTGGAAGCTGTTAGCAGCGTAAATGCCGCTAACAGTTTTCCTTTTCTTAAAATATTATTTGGAGCTAATATCATAGTGTTATTCAATTATAAATTATCTGTATAACGTGAAGTGACCCACAAACTCTTGACCATCATTTCCGTCAACTTTAAGTACATACCAATAATCACCTGTAGGCAATTCGTTACCATGATATTTACCATTCCATCCTTGACCTTCATTAAGTTCAGCAACAACACGACCATATCTATCATATACTTTAGTTTTTAAGTTAGGATAAATAGATGTGTTTTGTGGTTTCCACTCGTCATTGTTACCATCTCCATCTGGTGTAAACACATCAGGAATGTAAATTGGAATAAATGTGAAAGGTAAAGTAACTGTTACACTACATCCAGAACTATCAGTAACTGTTACAGTATATGGACCTGTTGCATCGTAAACATAAGTATTATCATTTCCGTTATTATGTCCGTTAAAAGTATAAGTGTTTCCACCTGAACCTCCAGTTGATATAGCAGCAATTTCATTTAATCCACCTTGTTGAAGAACTAAAGTAAGTGGATCAACATCTGCAGCTGTAATAGTGA
>CBFHBH010000095.1:0-7382 GCA_965653735.1 uncultured Flavobacterium sp.
ATATGGTATGATGGGATATTCTGTCCCTCATTCTATTTATCCAAACGGTTATCATTGCAATCCAAAAGATCCGCTTCCTTTTGCAGGGCTTGCATCTCAAAAAAATTTCATTGCTTTTTATCATATGGGTATTTATGCAAATCCAGAACTTTTAAATTGGTTCACCTCTGAATACCCTAAATACTCAAAGAAAAAACTTGATATGGGAAAAAGTTGTGTGCGATTTAAAAAAGCAGAAGATATTCCGTTTGAACTAATTGGAGAATTAATGACAAAAATGAGTGTTCAAGACTGGATTGAAACCTACGAAGCTGCATTTAAAAAGTCCAAATAACTAACATTAACCTAAAACTATAAAACTATGAGAATTCTAAAAAAAATTATTTTTGTTTTGCTTGCTCTTATCGGAATTGTGTTAATAGCAGGATTAGTAATGACCAAAGATTATGCAGTTGAAAGAGAAGTAACCATCAACCAACCTAAAGACAGTGTTTTTAATTATGTGAAAATGATGAAAAACCAAGATCATTTTAGTGTTTGGAACATGAAAGATCCTAATTCAAAAAGAATATTTACAGGAACTGATGGCGAAGTTGGTTTTATTTATAGTTGGAACGGAAATGATGATGTAGGAGAAGGCGAGCAAGAAATTAAAAAAATTACTCCTGGAGAACGCATCGATATGGAACTTCGTTTTAAACGCCCTATGGAGTCTACAGATTATGCATATTTCACAACCGAATCTATATCTCCAGCACAAACTAAAGTAAAATGGGGATTTAATGGGAAAATGCCTTATCCTATGAATGTGATGATGCTTTTTATGAATATGGACGAAATGCTTGGGAAAGATTTACAGGCTGGCTTAGATAATTTAAAGACTAATTTAGAAAAGAAATAAAAACTGGTATAAATAAAAAAGTCCCTTGATAAAGGGACTTTTTTATTTATTTAAATTTACTTTAGAGCTTCAATAGCTTCATTTGCTTTAAATTTTTCAGCATATTTTAAAGCTGTATTACCTCTTTCATCTTTTGTATCTTTATTTGCTCCACCTTTTAATAAAGCCTTAATGATATCAGCTCTGTTATATCGAGCTGCAAACATCAAAGGTGTGATTCCGTTTGATGTTTCGTTTACATCTGCTCCATATTCAATAAACAGTTTTACAGCTTCTAAATCTCCTTTTACAATTGCTGCACATAATGGAGAATTAACACTAGCAAAAATTTCTTTTTTAGGAGAAATACTAACATTTGATGCATAAGATTGAGTTGCAAAAGCTCCAAGAGCTAAACCTAAGATAATGATTGATTTTTTCATGATGATTGATTTTTGATTAATGATTTATATGAATAGACGCTATATTGAAATATGTGTTACATAAAATTTCTATTATAACATTATTTTAACATTGAACTAGATTCATTTATCTAGTTACAAAGAACAAAAAAACCACGCAAAGCGTGGTTAATTAAACGATATGATATCTTTATGTTATTTATTCAAAAAAGCTACAACATTCTTCTCAATTCTTTCTTGAATATTACTAACATCAGCTTTTATAAATTTTTCCCCTATGATGTTTTCGTAAAGTTCTATATATCTTTCAGAAACTGTTTCAATGTACTCATCTGTCATTTCAGGAATTTGTTGACCTTCTTTACCTTGAAAACCATTGGCAATTAACCACTGACGAACAAACTCTTTTGATAATTGCTTTTGAGCTTCTCCTCTATCTTGACGATCTTGATAACCATCAGCATAAAAATAGCGTGAAGAATCCGGTGTATGTATTTCATCAATTAAAACGATTTTACCCTCTTTTGTTTTCCCAAATTCATATTTAGTATCTACTAAAATCAATCCTCTTAAAGCTGCAATTTCAGTTCCTCTTTGAAATAAATCTCTTGTATATTTTTCTAAAACTAAATAATCTTCTTCAGAAACAATTCCTTGTGCTAAAATAGCTTCTCTTGAAATATCTTCATCATGTGTTCCTACTGCTGCTTTTGTAGTTGGAGTAATAATTGGTTCAGGAAATTTATCGTTTTCTTTCATTCCTTCTGGCATATTTATGCCACAAAGTTGTCTTTTACCCTCTGCGTATTCACGCGCTGCATGGCCTGATAAATATCCTCGAATTACCATTTCTACTTTAAAAGGTTCACACAAATGACCTACAGCTACACTAGGATCTGGAGTTGCTACTAACCAATTTGGCACAATATCTTCTGTCAACTGCATAAATTTTGTTGCAATCTGATTAAGGATTTGACCTTTGTATGGAATTCCCTTTGGCATAATCACATCGAATGCCGAAAGTCTATCGGTAGCAATCATTACTAAAAGTTCGTCATTGATATTGTAAACCTCACGTACTTTTCCGTGATAAACAGATTTTTGTCCAGGAAAGTTAAACTGGGTAGAAGTAATAGTATTCATTAAATGTTGTGTTGTTGTTTTGAGCCACAAAAGTAATTTATTTTAAATGATTACAAAAACAAAAAGTCACCCGTTTGTGAGTGACCTTTTGCAAATAAAAAAACAACTACATATTAATTGACCACACTGAATAACTGTTAGGAGGACATTGAATTTTCACCCATTTATCTCCCTGAGTGGTAGGATACCACGATGAATGTCCTGTAAAATCTTTAATTTGCGCATTAGCCCAATTCGTTTGAATCCATCTTTCCTGCCATGACGACGAATTGTTTAAATAAACTACTAAACCAACATTACCATTATAACCATTTCTTCTTGCTATATACTCATCGTTATCGCTATATAGAATAGAAGTAGTGCCTGTTGCTTTGTTGTTGTGTATCCAAATTAAATTATTCAAACGTTCTTTATTCAACCATTCTTCATAATCTCTATAAAAAATTGTTGGATAACCTTCGTGAGTTAAAATATAGGCATAAGCCAACATTTTGTTCCAAATTTCATCTGTATCATGGTTAGAAACAAATGTCACAGCTTTGTACGGATTGCGTTTCCACATCATATCATCGTTTAATAGTGCTAAGTTATTTCCATCGAATGCATCATTCATTTTATAATAGCAAGCAAAATCGAATACAGAAGAATTTGCATTGTTTGCCCACCATTCTAATGTATTTACATTTGAATCCCAATATTCACCTACAGAAAATCCGCCAACATTAGCATTCCAATTGTTTACAACCCAAGGGCCAAAACCTTTAACATAATCAAAACGCCAACCATCAAATTTCATCGTATTTTTATAGTACTTTCCTACAGCATCAGTTCTGCCCCATAACCAATCTTGTACATGAGGATTTGCGTGACATAAATCAGGATAACCACCAAAAGAACCTTCATCATTGTTACCGTAAGAGTTTTTATAAAAGTCATTATAATTTCTGGTGAATTTACCAGAAGCTACTCCTGAAAAATTTGTCCAAGTATTTGTTCCTGTGTATGGGTTTGCTTCAGACTGACCACCACTATTGTGATTAATTACAATATCAGCATACACTTGCATATTTTCAGTATGTGCCTGGGTGATTAAACTTACCAGTTCCGTTTTGGAACCAAATCGAGTCTCTACAGCACCGTTTTGATTATAATCTCCAAAATCATAATAATCCGTTGGGTCATATCCCATAGAATAAGGTCCGTTTTGTGCTTTAGAAGCTGGTGGTAACCAAATTGAGCCAATTCCAGCATTACCCCAAGCGGTGACTTTAGATTTTACAGTGTCCCACCAAGTACCTCCGGAAGGAACATCCCAATAGAAGGCCTGCATCATAACACCACCTCCAGGATTTGCCACATACTTTCCATTCACATTTGTACTTACACCTGTGCTAAATGGTTTACCATCATGATTTGTTACATTAATAATTTTGGTTTGTTTTGCCAATTCGAGTGATTGGTCTTTGTTAGTTTCATCTTTATCACATGCCATTGTCATAATAAGCATGGAAAGACCAACTAACTTTGAAGTTGCTTGTTTCATAAAATTTAGTTTTTGTTTTTTGTTTGAACTAAATTTATGACTTTTTACGTAAGATAAACATTATGAGTAAATTACAATCGTAACGAAAACGTTTTCGTGTTGAAAAGTTTTCATTTTTGAAATATAATGCTTGATTTTTTAAAAGAAATTTACTTTAAGATTAGCTAAATAAATTATAAAAACATCTTTCAATTTTTGACTTAAGGAAATTTATTAAAATTATTTTAGAGATAATTTATTTACACTCATAATTCCAAGAGTGAGAATTGCGATGCTTGATATCCAAAGCCAGTAACCAAGTAAATAATTATCAACTTCCCCAATAGTTCCTCCTTCATTAATTATAACATTATTAAGTACTAAGAAGGATATTGCAAAAATAAAAGCTAATAATGCCGATATAACAGCAATTCTTTTTTTAAATAGGATTAGTAATATAGTTAGAAAATAAAAGGGATTTGCAAGCCAAACAATAAAAGATTGAGAACTATTAAAAAGACCTAATGAAAAAGCCATCAATCCAAAAGATCCTATAGATTTTTCGCCATTTACGGTAAAACATTCCTGACATAGTGACAGAATAAACAAAAGACAACTAGATCCTAGGTATAAAATTCGTATCATCTAGAGTACTTTTAATTTTATCTTTATAAATCATCTCTCTTAAAATTTCCTTCTGTCTATTTTGAGATGGACAACTTTTTCAGAATTAAGCATCGAATATTCTTCGAAACCTTTTTCCTTTAAAAATTGATTTAGAGAATATAGATCATCAAAAACTGCTATGGCATCACCACTTTTTTCTAAAAAGAAATAATCGTCATCAATACTCCCAGGATTACCTTTTATTCCGTAAATCTCATTAGGAGTAATAATCCATTCTCCATTAAGAGTTATATTTGAAATAACCGGATTTCCAAAAATCTCTCTCCTTATCTCATATTTTTTGTTTCCAACACCAACCAAATAATATTCATCGGTTAATTTGTAGGCATATAAATCATAAATAGGTAAAATGATTCTGAAAATAAGTAGAATAATCAAGAACGATATGAGAGCAATAGCAACCTTTAAAAACTTATTAATCATGATTTTCTATACTCTTATATGCGTCAATTATCTTCTTCACCAATCTGTGGCGAACAATATCTTTATCATCAAGGTAAATTATTCCTATACCGTCAACATCTTTCAAAACTAATATAGCTTCTTTTAAACCAGAAATAGTTCTTCTTGGCAAATCTACTTGTCCAGGATCACCTGTAATGATAAACTTTGCATTTTTTCCCATACGGGTTAAAAACATTTTCATTTGTGAATGTGTTGTATTTTGTGCTTCATCAAGAATAACAAAAGCGTTATCTAAAGTTCTTCCTCTCATAAAAGCCAAAGGCGCTATTTGAATAATCCCTTTCAAGATATAATCTTCTAATGTTTGTGGCGGAATCATGTCACGCAACGCATCATATAACGGTTGCATGTATGGATCCAACTTTTCTTTCATGTCTCCTGGTAAAAATCCTAAATTTTCTCCAGCTTCAACAGCAGGACGTGTTAAAATTATTCTTTTAACCTGTTTTTCTTTTAGAGCTTTTACAGCAAGTGCAACACCTGTATATGTTTTTCCAGTTCCTGCAGGACCAACTGCAAAAACCATATCATTTTTTCGGACAAAATCGACAAGCTTTTGCTGATTAGGGGTCATCGCTTTAATTAACTTCCCTCCTAACCCATGAACAAGAATTTCATCTTTAGAATCCATCACTCCTGTTTGTTGAGCATCACCTTCAATAACTCTCATGATGACATTGTCATCTATATTATTAAAACGTGAAAAGTGAGTCATTAAACGCCTAAACCTTATTTCAAATTCATCTAAAACCTCTTCTTCTCCAAAAGCTTTCAACGTAGTTCCTCTTGCCACAATCTTTAGCTTTGGATAATATTTTTTAATAGTTTCCAAATGACTATCGTGTGCTCCCCAAAAATCTTTAGGAGCAATATTCTCCAGTTCAATAATTCTTTCGTTCAAAGGCTGTAAAATTTAGTTTGAAATAAATTCGTTTTCTTTCTCTCAAATCTACTAAATTTACCAAAACTTTTCAGGATTAGTTATAAACAAAATAATGTCAATAATTACACTCACAACCGACTTTGGATTAAAAGACCACTTTGTGGGTGCATTAAAAGGAAAAATTTTATCTGAAAACCCTAATGCTCAAATAGTTGATATTTCACATTGTATTGATTTATTTAATATTACCGAAGCAAGTTATATCATTAATGCGGCTTACAGCAGCTTCCCAAAAGGAACTGTACATTTAATTGGAGTGGACAGTGAACGCACAATTGACACTTCTCATATTGTAATGCAGTGGAATGATCACTTTTTTATTTGTGCAGATAACGGAATTTTGAGCATTCTAACTCAAAAAATAAAACCTCAAAAAATAGCAGAAATTAATATACATGATAGACTTCCTGACTCATCTACTGCAATGGATGTATTTGTAACCGTTGCAAATCATTTAGTTAAAGGAGGTTCATTAAGTGTTGTTGGTAAAGAAATTGAGTCTTTAAAAACGATTAGCACCATAAAAGCTGTTGTTTCTTCCGATTTAAATTCAATAAAAGGATATATCGTTTACATTGACCATTTTGGAAACTGTGTAACAAACATCTCTAAAAAACAATTTGAAGAAGTTGGTAAAAAAAGGCAATTTGAGATTTTTTATGAAAAAAACAGAGTCAAAATAGATAAAAAAACCATCAAAAAAATACATAAATCTTATTCAGATTTCGTTGTAAACGACACTTTCAACCTAAAAAATTATGAAGGAGAAAAATTAGCTCTTTTTAATGAAAGTGGTTTTTTAGAAATTTGCATCTATAAAAGCAACCCAAATACTGTTGGATCTGCAAAATCATTGTTAGGCCTTAATTATTATGACGAAATAACCATTCAATTTTACTAAACATGTTTATACGAATAGTAAAACTTAGTTTTCATGAAGAAAACATCCCTGTATTTTTAGAAAACTTTGAAGAAATCAAAGAGAAAATCAGAAATTCTCCGGGTAATCAATTATTAGAATTATATCAAGACAAAAATAATCCGTGTATATTTTTCACTTATAGTTATTGGGAAACAGAACAGGATTTAGAAAACTATAGAAATTCAGCCTTGTTTGATGAAGTTTGGACATTTACAACAAAACTATTTAACGACAAACCCGAAGCATGGAGTGTTGATCGATTAGTTTCTTTAGCATAATGTTTCAATTCTAATGTTATTGAGTTACTTTTGTTCGTTTTTAAACTTAACTTTAATAAAATAAATGAAAGCCATTTTTGTTTTTATTTTTCTTTTAGTCTCTGAACTTCTTCATCCATT
>CBFHBH010000096.1:0-7379 GCA_965653735.1 uncultured Flavobacterium sp.
TTATTTGCTCCATACAAACTGTTGATTTTTACAACTGGTGTGTTACCAATGGTTTCTAAAATATTACTTGCTTTCATCTCACTTTTTTTATTTGTTAGTTGTGATTGATGCTGTCGCCTTTCAGGCTCGAGCCATTTTTTTAATTTTTATGTGTGTTTGTTTAAATACTAAAATCTAAAATGTTACTGAATTCAATTTTCGTTTTCACGATGATTTCACTTTTGTGATATACTAATGACTGAGCTGGTATACTTTCGGTAATCCATACATTACCTCCAATTACTGATCCCCTTCCTATTACTGTTTTGCCTCCTAAAATGGTTGCGTTTGCATATATTATGACGTTATCTTCAATAGTAGGATGTCTTTTTTCTTCAGCTTTATCTTTACTTACACTTAAAGCTCCAAGAGTTACACCTTGATAAATTTTTACATCATTCCCAATAACTGCCGTTTCACCTATTACTATTCCAGTGCCATGATCAATGAAAAAACGTTCACCTATGGTTGCCGCTGGATGAATATCAATCCCTGTTTTGCTATGCGCATACTCAGACAATACTCTTGGCAAAACTGAGACCTTTTTATTCCATAGATTATGGGCAATTCGGTATACTGTGATTGTAAAGAAACCTGGATAGGCTAATAATACTTCGGTTCTTGATTTTGCTGCTGGATCAAATTCTAACACTGCATTTAAATCGGATAACAAAACCTCATGAATTTCATACAAATCATCAAAAAAAGACTGCGCTATTTCATTTGGATTAGGAACATTAACCTGACTTAAAAACTGTTTTAGTTCATTTTGAAATTCGGTTAACTTTTGTTCAAACAATTCTAAATCAACACATTCTTGTTGTGTGCAAAACAACCATGCTACAAACTCTTCAATCCAATTTTCAACATTCTTTTTTTGCAAAAAATTGCGTTCCTCAGTCAAATTTTTCTGAAATAACAATTGTAATCTGGATACTTCTTCTTTGCTCATTTTTCTTTATAAAAACATTAAGGCTCCAACCGTTGTGTAACTTGTTTCATCGATCAGAATGGCATTTCCTGATTTTGGATTCTTCTCGAATGCATCATAAAATAAAGGCTGATTGGTTTTCAGGCTTATTTGTGCGATATCATTCAATCCTATTTCCGTCTCTTTGGTAAATTCCCAATCGTTGACATTCCATTTTTGATCAACCGATTGGATTTTCACTCGTACATTTTTGAATCGGTGCTGCAATAAATAGGTTTTTCCCAATTGGAAAGGCTGCGTATCCAACCATGAAATCCATGATTTAATCTCGTTCGATTCTGTTGGCAATTCAGCAGATAATACAATGGTATCTCCACGGCTGATATCGACATCTTTTTCAAAATGCAACACCACATTATCTCCGGCTGATGCCTTTTCAACTTCTTCTAAGTTTCGTTCAACTTTTACAATCTTAGTTTCGATTCTTGCTGGAAGTATCGTTACTGCATCACCTACTCTGTACGTTCCGCTCAATACTAAACCGGCATAACCTCTGTAATCATGGTTTTTCTCATCTTTAGGACGGATTACCCACTGTACTTGGAAACGTGACTCTAATTTGGATGTTGTTGCCAATTCAATTGATTCTAAAGTTTCCAACAATGATTTTCCGTTATACCAAGGTGTGTTTTCTGATTTTTTCACAATATTATCCCCTACCAAAGCACTTACTGGAATGTAAATCACCTCATCATAATTCAGTTCCTTTTTAATAGCTTCGAAATCCGATTGAATTTGATTGAATACATTTTGCGAATAATTCAGTAAATCAATTTTATTGATAGCTATAATAGCCTTTTTGATTCCCATCAATGAACCAACACTCGCATGACGTTTTGTTTGTTCAGTAATTCCATTTCTGGCATCGACTAAAATGATAATTAAATCAGAATTGGATGCACCAGTAATCATGTTTCGGGTATATTGCTCATGCCCTGGAGCATCAGCAATAATGAATTTTCTTTTCTTGGTTGAAAAATATTTATACGCCACATCGATAGTAATTCCTTGCTCACGTTCTGCTCTTAATCCGTCAGTAATTAACGACAAATCGATATCTACTCCTTCTTGCTTCGTTTGCTTTTGTAAAACTCCTAATTGGTCTGTATGTATACTGTCAGAATCGTAAAGTAATCGTCCTATCAAAGTACTTTTACCATCGTCTACGTTTCCTGCTGTTATAAATCGTAATGTATTCATTTTGAATTATGAATTATAAGTTATAAATTGTGAGTTGTTAGCTACATTTTTTTAGCACATCTCTTTTCTCTTGCTTCTTTTGTCTTGTTTCTCTTTTAAAAATACCCTTGCTTTTTTCGGTCTTCCATGGCTGCTTCCGATAACTGATCGTCCAATCGGGTTTGGCCTCTCTCATTGATTCTAGTTTGCACAATATCATCGATAATATCCTGAATCGTATCTGCTTCCGAAGGAACTGCAGCAGTACAAGTCATATCACCCACAGTCCTATAACGCACTTTTGCAACTACAACTGTATCACCTTCCTGAGGCTGAATAAACTGTGAAGTAGCTACCAATTTATCCTGATGAACAATACACTCTCTGTCATGTGCAAAATATAAACTTGGTAATTCGATATTATATTTTTGGATATAGTTCCATACATCTAATTCTGTCCAGTTACTGATGGGAAACACACGAACATTATGCCCTTTTTGTACTTTTCCGTTTAAAATATCCCATAACTCGGGACGTTGTAATTTTGGATCCCATTGCCCAAAATCATCTCGTACTGAAAAGATGCGTTCTTTGGCTCTTGCCTTTTCCTCATCTCGTCGAGCACCACCAATACATGCATCAAATTCATTTTCCTGAATGGTATCCAAAAGCGTGTAAGTTTGCAAAGCATTTCTTGAAGGGAATCGCCCAGCAGTTTCTTTCAAATTGTATTTTTTAATACTTTCTTCTACATTTCCAACAATTAGTTTTTCACCAATCTCACTAACCAATTTATCTCGGAATTCAATGGCTTCAGGGAAATTATGTCCGGTATCTATATGTACTAAAGGAAAAGGAAATTTTCCAGGACGGAAGGCCTTCAATGCTAGATGCACCAAGACGATTGAATCTTTTCCACCTGAAAATAACAAGGCTGGTTTTTCAAACTGAGCAGCAGTTTCACGAAGGATATAAATCGCTTCATTTTCTAATTGTTCTAAGTAGTTATTTGCTGTTGACATATTATTAAGTTTGCTTTTAATTTATTGATGTAATCCACATTCTTTTTTCGATTTATCTTCCCACCACCAGCGGCCAGCTCTGAAATCTTCTCCAGTTTTGACTGCTCTGGTACAAGGTGCACAACCTATACTGATAAAATTTTGATCGTGTAACGTATTGTAAGGCACTCCTTTTTTCTTTAGGTAATGCACCACTTCATCAGTAGTCCAATTAAGCAATGGATTGTATTTGTATAGCTGATTTTGTTCATCCCATTGGATAATTTCTAAACCATTTCGATTGTCGGATTGTTGCGCTCTTAAACCAGTAATCCATACTTTTACTCCTTTCAATGCTTTTTGCAATGGAACAACCTTTCTAATGTGACAACATTCTTTTCGCAGTTCAACTGAATTATAGAAACCGTTGATTCCGTTTTTGTTTACATAGTTTTCCAATTCATCTGTATCTGGATAATATACTCTGATGGGCTGATTGTATTGTAACAATGTTTTGTCCCAAACCGCATACGTCTCTGGAAATAATCGTCCCGTATCAAGTGTGAAAGCTTCCACATTTTTCAATTTTTGACTGAATACTGCATGGCTAATCACCTGATCTTCAATTCCAAAACTGGTTGAAAAAACAATTTTATCTTCCACATTTTCAGATAGAAATCGCAATCCTTCTTCAAGGTTTTCTATTTGTGATAATTGATTTATAATTTCAGTTTTCATTAATTTAATTTTGACACTTTGTAATTGGATATAAAAAAAGCCTCTTGAAATCAAGAGGCTTACGTTTATAAAGTTTTATTATTTACACAAATAATACAATAGACGGCCTCTTGCGAAGTTTCGCATACAACAACACATCATCATATAAGTTGCAGATGTTAATAAAATTGATATGCTAGTAATTGTATTCATTATTGTTATTTATGATATTTTAATTCTAAAATTTATTGTAAAAAAAAACTCCTCAAAATTTTGAGGAGTTTTTAGCTTTTATATTGTAATGTTTCAAACATTAACGCATAGCATATAACCCCTCAGTTTCTGAGCAGCACATACACATCATCATGTTAATAGTTTGAATTTTCATTTTTCTTGTTCTTTACGACACTGCAAACCTATAACTTTTTTTTGATTGCTTCCAAATAAATTATAAATATTTTTTTTAAATACAATTTCAAGACACTAAAAATCAAACATTTAATATGATTATTTTTGATTAATTTTAAGCTTAAATGGTGTGATTTTCTTAAACAAGTCATTAATTTTTGAATGATTTTCCTTTGGAGTTATCTTATAAATCTCTTTTATTAAATCTTCAGAAATAGGTTTAGTATGAGGAAACTTATTCTTTTCCAAAAAGTTCTTTAAAGCCAGATTTACCTTCTCTTCTCCTATCATTTCACTAAGAAGATACATTACTACTGTTCCTTTTGAATAACAAATGTGTCTGTCATCTGGTTTAGCCCTATACAATGGGGCTTCTTTAGAAAAACCTTTTTCATTATTGTAAATATCGAGATGCATTTGTACACGTTTCAGCATTTCTTCTTTTCCGTACATTTTTTTAAGCAACATCATTTCGGTATACATTGCTAAAGTTTCGGTAAGCATAACAGCCTCCCCACCACAAATGTGCCAGCTCATGCCCTGCCAGTTCGTTAATTACATCTTGATTATCGTCGGCTTTAATATTACAGTAAAAAATCATGTCTTCCGTCATAAAAACTGTTGCCGGATAAGCCGTTGCCGCAAAACCTTTGGTAAAACTTGAAACTTCTGCAAAACGAATAGTTTTATAAGGATACGGACCAAAATTTGACTCACAATACTCCATGGTCAATTTGGCATTTTTAAGCAGATGTGCAACATTTTCGTAATGCGACGGATGATAATACACCTCGAATTTTTTACCTTTATAATCCTCTTTCTTGACCGCATATTGCGCAGAAGAAACCCCAAAGCGAAAAGGGATTTGTTTTACCTGATACTGAAAAAAATTTCGATTTCCATTTTTCCATTGTTTGACTAATTCCCCCATACCTATTGCCACTTGCTCATTTGAAGTGACAATTGTCATATCTAGATTGATAAAATCGTTATTCGGTTCTTTAGGTGCATCAAAAGCTTTGGTTTCTGTTTTTGGACCTAATTGAAATTGTTTACGGATAGTTTTCTCCTGAATTTCATTATCTGAATTGTATCCAAACTGCGGATAATAACGACTGATTCGCATAAAAGAACCATTTTCAACAATCGCATTAAAAGACTGGTGTCCGTTTACCGGTTCCCATTGATAGGCTATTTCGAAAGTGAATTTAGCCCTTTCATTTGGTTTCATCGGCTGGTTCAATTTCAGAATTTGAGACTGCTCTCCAACAGAATACCTATTTTCATTAAACTGAAAATCAGCATTTTTTATCTCAAAACCATCTGAGAAACTGATTAGTACTTTTTCAATTTCTTTATCGGTTTTATTTTCAAGCTGATACACTCCTTCAATGATATAAGCATTGTCATCTGGAAATAATTCAACTTTGGTATTCACATCGGTGATAGTCGGTTGGGGCTGATTTTGGTAACTTCGGAACTGCTTTTCATAGTCCGCTTGAGCTTGTAATTGTGAATTTTCATCTTTTGGCAAATAACCATCACTGATTTTTTGACTCAAACCAAAAGCATTCAAAACCAATAAAAGTAAAATCAGATAAACATAAACTTTCTTGAAATGGAATTTTCGTAACGAAACGAGGTAAAACAAAATCGACAAAACAAGAAACCCAAACAGCAGACGGTAAATAAAAATCACTTCATAACTTCCGAAACCGTTCATATCACTGTAATCGAAACTGATACTGTAAAGGAATTTCATAAAAGGAGCCGTAATCAGTTTTCTTCCAAACGGAGTTGCCATCACAAAAGCAAACAAAGCGGACAATCCCAAAGCAACATACTTTTGAGGTACCATTTTTTGAATAATCAATAAAAAACCACTTAAAGCGAATAATGGCAGCGTGGTAAACAAGAACACCTTACTGTAAACTGACCATTCCAAAACAGGATAACAATATAAGAGTTGGAATATAATTCCTTCAGCAATTAAAATCAGAGAAAAACTTAAAATCACTAAGAATAATGTAAACCAATGCGCCCAGAATTGTGTTTTAACATTAGGTGTACTACCTTCAATCATATTGAAATTGACATTCCTGCTGCGCCAGTAAATATCATGAGTGTAAAACAAAACCACAATAACGCCCAACACATAAAAATTCTGAATAATGGTAGAAGTCATCAACCCTGAAGAAGCGTATTTTTGTGGAATACGGATTCCCTTTTCAATTTCAGCATACATTTCCATTCCAACAGCAAATAACAAAGCCAAAACTATCAGCACAAACGGGATACTTTTAAAAATATAAATCAGGTTGATTTTGACGAATGATAATAATGTATTTACTTTCACCATAAATCCTTCATCAGTTTCTGTGAATTTAAAAGGAATACTTTCTGAAATTTCATTATCTTCTAATGATATAGTTTTCTTACGCTTACTCTTTTTTGAAAAAGAATAATTTCTGAAAGCTATACAAAGTAGAGCCAATGAAATCAGCACAACCCCTAATCTGTTCCAAATGAAAATACCATCAAAACCAATTATAGAAGTATTTCTCTGGACTACTGACCATTGTGCTGTCTGATTAAAAAAGGCTGACATACCAAAAGGGTCCAAAATCCCGGAAATGAGTTTCGTTTCTTCCGATTGCGGTAAACTCTGCGCCATGAAAGGCGAACTTGAAAACAGAAGCGCAACCATGTATAAGATGTAAAGCGACAAACCTCCAACATAAATAGACATTTTACTTTTTGAAAACCAAGCCACTACACACAAAACTGCAGTAACAAATACTGTATTAATTACCGTAAAATAAAGCATTGGAACAAAATAATATGTCAAATTAAAAGCACCACTTTCCAAAGTCTTGGCATTAGAACTTTGCCCAGTAAAAAAACTAACTGTCAAAATAAAAGTGAATAAAAAACTCATCAACAATACAGAAGCATAACGCCCCGATAAAAACTGTTTTTTTTGAATGGGTGTGCTGAAATAGATTTGCTCAAAACGGTTGTCAATTTCATTAATAGCCAACTGG
>CBFHBH010000097.1:0-7372 GCA_965653735.1 uncultured Flavobacterium sp.
CTATATGTTGGTTTTTATAGTACCATTCCATAACAGGAGGTAGTATGAACCATTTTTTAGTAATCATATTATCTACATCAGCGCAACTACTATTCACTCTGAATTTTCCTGTTGGGTCTAAGTGAACTGTTTTGTGATATGGACAAACCGATGTCGCTTTTCCTTTTAATGGAACAAATTGTTTTGTTTTAGGACAATCTTCTTGTGCTAAATGTCCGCTTAATTTGCAAACATCAACTTCAGCCAAATCTAAAGAAGGTTTTTTGAACCAATGTGTTCTTGGTAGTAAATTAAAAACATCAAATAATATTGGAGCAGCACTAGATACACCAGTCAACGATGGTCTACCTTCACCCGAAGCATTTCCAACCCAAACACCAACCACATATCTTGAATTTGTTCCAATGGCCCAAGCATCTCTATTACCAAAGCTAGTTCCTGTTTTCCAAGCTATTTTAAGCGAACTATCATAAAATTTCCAAGCTTCATCACCTTCTGGGCGATTTACTTCTTCCATAGCATTGTAAGTTTGCCAAATGGCGCCAGCACCTAAAATTGTCTTTTGATTACTGTTAGATCCAAAATCCTGAGTGAATGAATGGTCATAATTAAGCTCTGAAAATTCTTTAGTTCTATATTTTCCGTTAGAGGTATTAAAATAATTTACAGTAGAAGACATACCTGCATACGTACGACATAAATCCCAAAGATTACTTTCGGCACCACCTAAAATCAGCGATAAACCATAGTGATCTGGCTGTTTTGAAATATCACGAAGCTTAAACTTTTGAAGCTCTTCATAAAACTTGTTTACACCATAACTCTGCAGCATTAAAACAGAAGGAATATTCAACGAACGAGCCAAAGCGCGATGAGCAGGAACAGCACCGTCAAAAGTCAAGTTGAAATTTTGTGGTGTATATCCTGAAATTTGCGTGGGAATATCAGGGACTAAAGTGTTGGGCAAAATTTCTCCTTCATCAATCATTGCAGCGTATAATAGTGGTTTTAAAATACTTCCAGTGCTTCTTGGTGCACCAATAATATCTACATCTTTTTGATGGTCTTCATCAGATGGAGAGTTTCCTACGTAACTAACTATATTTCTGTTTTGAATATCAATTACTAAAATTGCAAGATTGTTTATCTCGTTTTGTTTGTACTGACTGTAATAGTATCGTGCTATTTGATTAATTCGATTTTGCAGTGCAATGTTAACCGTTGTTTTTAATCGTGTGCCTTCCTGATTTTTAGCCACCCTTTGTAATAAATGTGGAGCTATTTGTGGTAAGTCATAAGGCTTTTGAGGTAATGGTTCTTCTATTGCAAGCTCATACGTTTGCTCGTCTATAATGTTTTCATTTTTTAGTTTAAGAAGTAAATTGTTTCGTTTTCGTAATAATTTCTCTTGGTTTTTCCCTGGGTAAATTAAACTCGGAGCGTTTGGTAATACTGCTAAAGTAGCACTTTCTGCCCACGATAATTGATGCGATTGTACACCAAAATAACGCCAAGAAGCCATTTCAAGACCAACTACATTTCCTCCAAAAGGAGCGTGTGCAGCATACAATTCTAAAATTGTGTTTTTTGAATGTCTTAATTCTAAACGAGTGGCTAAAATTATCTCGATTATTTTTTCGAAATAGGTTCTTTTTTGACCTTTTCTAGACAAACGAATTACTTGTTGTGTTAATGTACTTCCACCACGAACAATTTTTCCTGCTTGTCTGTTTTGCTTAAAGGCATTATACATTGCTGCGGGATTGAAACCTGGATGATATTTAAAATGTTCGTCTTCAAAATACACAATGCATTTTTTGAATTTATCTGGAACGCTGTCCTGAGCAGGGAAACGCCATTGACCATCACGAGCAATTTTTGCGCCTAGCAATTCTCCTTCTGCGCTTTCAATGACAGTTGAGTAGGGTTCTTTAAATAATGTTCGAGGTAATGAAAAATAGTAAACAACAAGCAATACAAAAATCGCAACAGATTTTTTCTTGTTGTTTTGTATCCAAAGCCGAATGGAATGGAGTAATGATATAAACTTTGCTTTCACAGTTGGCAAAAATTCGAAAAGTGTATTAAATAGCCCTGGTTGAGTGTAAATCCTTTATAATTTTAATTATAAAGATTGCAACGAAGACAGGAAATACCATTACTGGTATTCCCTGAAGTTTCGCTACAAAATATTATTATTTTACTACTTGAACCCATTGCCCTTTTGTTCTTGCAAGGAAAGTATTGTCGTACATGGCTTCACATTGTAAGCCTGGTAAATAATACGTTCCTAAGTAAGAAGCATTAAGCAAAATTCGGAAAGTTCTTGTTTCGCCAGATGCTAATGGGAAATAAAAATTAGTTCTGTCGTCACGTATATCGATATAATCGGCAACATTATTTGTTGCATCTCCAAAGTCTGTGAAACGAGTATTTACAATTTCAAAACCAGACGGTAATATCTGTGAAAGTGCTATGTTTTCTACACGCTCGTTTTTAAGATTTCTAACGGTTACTTCGGCAATGAACTCAGTACCTTGGTTTATTTTAGAAACGTTTATCACTTGACCTTTTCTGTTTTTGAAAACGATTTTGGCATTTACATCGTTTTGAACCACTTGCTCTTTACCAACAGGTAAAATACCTGAGTTAAGTACACGAACATACAAAGTATTCTTTTTGTTGTTTGTGATAGTAACTCCGTTTGCCCCAGATTGTACTGCTAAATTACGTTCTAATAAAGATTTGTTGGTTTTTGCGGCAAATGTTTTACCTGCGTTGCTAAATTGAACATCAATTCCTTTTCCACCATTGAATTTTGCAAATTTTGACATGGCATATAAACAGTATGAAGTGGTTTGAGTACTCATCCACATATCTGAAGACATGCTTTTTGCTAATTTATTTGCAGAGCTAAAAGCTTTTTGTTTTTGCCCTAATAAGATTAGCGTTTCTAATTCCATGGCTCTGTTTCTATCGCTAGAACCATAGTAATAGTAGTTGTATCTTGAATCTGTTCCATCAATGTTGCTTTTTAGTAACAGTGACATTCCAGCTTGTTTTTGCCCTGCAAGTGCATAGGTTGCAGCCAATCTTAATCTACTTTCGTTAGAAATACCTTTTGTTTCACGTAATCTGTTCATTGATGATAAATCTGGAGAGCCAGCAAGAGCCAATGTGTATAATCTGTACGATTGCGCTAAGTCATTACCATATTTTGATTCAAAACGCCATTTTTTAGCTTCTTTTTGTTGATAAGAAACCCATTTCGTTTTAAAGTTGATTGGTAATAAATATCCTTTTTTCTCAGCTTCCATCATAAAGTGTCCTGCGTATGATGTCCCCCAATCGTCAGCAGTTCCATCACATTGCCAGTATGATAATCCGCCGCTTGCTAATTGGAATCCTCCTAACCTTTGAATGCCTGCCCCAATATTTTGTTGGATTAAAGATTTGCGACTTGCATCAACATCAGCAATATCATTGATGAATAATTGCGGGAACACTGATGAAGTAGTTTGTTCCACACATCCATGAGGATATTGAATAAGGTATTGAAGTCTTCCGTTAAAATTAATTGTAGGCATAGAAGAGATCTCCAATCTGGCTTTATTACTTCCAGCTACTCCAAATGTTTTCCAATTGATTTTTTTAGTGCTTCCAGGCTCTAAAACAATGTCTGTAAATGTATTGGTAACAGGGTTTGGATTGGTCATGTCGATTTCAACATCATAAGAAGACTTCTCTTTTCCTGATGTCGCTACTACGGTTACTTTTCCTATTCCTGTTTTTTCACCAACTTCAAGGTTGAAATAAGCCATTTTTTCATCAGGTTTGTCAAAAGTCAAACTTTGAGTAGCATTTCCTATTACTCTTAAACCAGGACTTGTTTTTAGTTGTACAGTTACATTTTTAACATGGTTTTCCATTGCAAAAACAGTTACAGGAATTGTCACTTTTTCTGAAGGCGAAATTTTGCGTGGTAGAGAAGCTAATGTCATTAATGGACTACGGACAGGAGTAGTTTTTTCTACACTTCCGTATGCGCTAGATGAAGCATTTGCTGCAACAACCATAGTTCTAACTGAACCTATGTATTTTGGTAATTTTATTTGATGTGTTTTAGTATCTCCTTTCTCCAATTTGAATGGGCCAAGATAAATCACTACAGGTTTAAAGCGATTTGCTTTTTTAGCTTTTCCACCACCTAAATCTTGATCTCCACCAATACTGAAAATCTGATTCACTTTTCCACCATAAGCACCTATCACATCATCATAAATATCCCAAGTTTTTACACCAAGCGCTTCACGAACATAAAAACTTTCCCAAGCATTTGGAGTTTTGAAACGGGTTAAGTCTAATAATCCGTCATCAACAACGGCAATAGTATATGTCATTGCTCTACCTGTTTTCTCGCTTACTTTTACATTAACTGTTTGCTCAGGTTTTAGAACTTCTGGCATACTAAGTTGCGGTTCAAGAATAGTGCTTTTGTCAACAACTTCTACAGGAACTACACCATACATACGTATAGGAGAGTCGTTTTTTGTATTCGCATGTGGCTGAAGCAATGTAATGTTGAAATATACATTGGGCGCCATTTCTCCAGTAATAGGGATGTCAACTTTTGTTTCTCCTTTTTTGGTTTTTGCCCAAATGGTTTGAACTACTTTTGCACCATTTTCGATAGAAATTAAAGCTCTTCCGCCTTCACTTGAAGGGAATGAAATTTGTGCTTTTTCGCCTACTGCATATTCCTTTTTATCTGTTGAAAAAACTAACATGTTTGCTGTTGATGCATCTGTATTTCTTGTTTTTCCTGACCATGCTGGCCAATCAATATTTACAGTCTGTGCAGTTGCATGTCCATTATTAGGGTCTACAACACGAATTAAATAACGACCCCATTCTTCGTCACGTAAAGCAAAAGAGAAACTTCCTTTTCCTTGAGCATCGGTATCGATTCTGAATGTTTTGTAAGATGTAGTAGCGTCTGATGAATTGTAATTTGATAAATTATCATTTGATGCATCCCACCACCAACGCCATTCTACTTTAAATACTTTTACTTCAAGATTTCTAACAGGTTTTGGTCGGCCGTTTTCGTCAACAGTAACCACTTCAAATTTGTTGTTGGCTCTGGTTTCTAGCATTTCATATTTTGTTAATGCAGGAAGTTTTAAACCGACATAGGTTTTGTATGGCGAATAGGTTGTCGAAATTACATCGGCACTAAAATCTCCACCTTCTTCGTAGACTTTTGTCATGAATGCGGCTTTTAGCATTCCTGGTGCTTGTCCAGAAAGCTTTGGATCAATTTTTACAGAAGCTCTTCCGTTTTCATCTACTTTTCCAGAGAAAACATTTATTTCCTCAGTGCTAAATTGTCTTACTAAGTCATCGAAAACATATTTGTCGTAACCTTTAAAAGTTGTTGTTTGTTGAGAGAATTTGGCTTGCATTTCTGCTCTCAAATTTTTCGCAACAGCTCCATGTAACCAATTTACCTGTAGTGAACTAGTGTTTGGTTGTGAAGCCGAAAGCATTGTACGCTGAAAAGTATTTTTAATTTTCAGGCGATTTGGCTTTATGGTTTCAATTTTTATGCTCTTATAGAATTTTGCCCCACCAACACTAACCATTGCTTCCCAATTTCCTGTTGGGTCATCTTGATTTGTTGGAACGGTAAAACTATAATGATTCAGTTCGTTTGATTTTTGAACTGTTTGATAAACTACTTTTCCATTAGGATCAGCCAATCTAAATTTTATTGGATGTGAAGCAGGAATTTTGTTAGCAGCATCATTAAGAATGAAAGATAAATATAAATTATCACCAGGACGCCATACACCTCTTTCTCCATAAATGAATCCTTTTAATCCCTTTTGAAGAGTTTCACCCGAAACATCAAAGTTGCTTAGTGATAAAGAGTTTCCGTCATCCAGTTTTACATAAGTAGATTGATCGCCTTGACTTACAATAGCGAAGTAAGCGAATTTATTTAATTGGAATTTTGCTAAACCATTACTATCCGTTGATTGTGTTTCTAGCTTTTGTTGTTGGTAGCTGTACAATTCTACTTTAGCATTTGAAACAGGTTCTGTAGTAACAATGTTTGTTACTGCGAATACATACGATTTGTTTTCACCTCTTTTGGCAATAACTCCAAGGTCAGAAGCAAGAATGTTAGTCGCTATTTTTGCATTATAGAAGTATGATGATGAGCAAGGATCTTGACTTTCTCTCCATTCATAATCATCATAGTAATAGTCGTCGTAATTGTCGTAACTGTAATTTACATCGTTTTCATCTACTTCTTCCTCTTCTGTTTCTTCTCCAGAGTCAGATGAGTCACATTTGTATAAAGAATACTTTTTCTTGTATGAAAACTCAACTCGATAAATCGCTCCTGGATCTGGCGTAATTATTTTAGAAAGATCTAACGCAAAAGTGTTCCATTCGCTAAATTTAATAAGTTTGTTTTCTTTTAAGTTTATGGTTGTCTTAGCAACGGGTTGTGCAACCTTTTTGAGATTTTGCGCTCCGTTTAATTCATTGTATTGTAAAAACTGTAGAATGTTGTTTTTGTAAATTTTGTATACTTTAACATCTACTGCACTTAGATTTACAGTTTGAAAATTCAGTTTTAAATTGTTTGAACTAGGTAAAATGGTTCCGTTTTTTGTGAATTTGATGTTAGGTTTAATTTGGTCAAATGAAAAAGCAGTTTTGTAATCTTTTTGCATTTTGTTTCCATATTCGCTCTCAATACCCTGAAAGATTTCTACTAAAACTTCTCCAGTAATAGTTTGTACAGGAGTTGCTTCTTCTTCTGGTTCAATATATTCGGCTTCAATTGCTGCTGGTTCTGCCTCTACAGTTGCGACTGCAACTGCTGTATCCACAGCAACTGCCGCAGAATCAACTACAGCTGTAGCTTCTGCTGGTTCGGCAACAGTAACTTGTTCTTCTTCGGCAGGAGTTACTTCTACAACTTCTTCTGTTGTTGGCGCTAGTGTGCTATCAAAATATACTTTTAGTAAATTTCCTTGTGTTGAGAATTTTAAGTTCTGAGCATTTTGTATGTCAATTAACCCTTTAAAATCTTGTCCTTTTTGTAATGGTTCAGAGAAATTGATTAATAAAGTTTTATTTTCTTCATCTTCTTTATAAACCTTAACAGCCTTAAAGTCATTTTTTGCAGTAATATTATACTCGAGCTTACCTTCTTGTTCGATGTCAAAATCACTGCCATCATAATTAATTTCGACAATGCTTGGTTCGTCAAATCGTTGAATACTGTCTATTATAAATTTGAATTCGCTTCCAGAGGTTACTCCTTTTATGAATTTAATTTTTAGGTCGTTCC
>CBFHBH010000098.1:0-7337 GCA_965653735.1 uncultured Flavobacterium sp.
TGAAACTCCATCACCTGTAATTTTATAAGATTTTGCATTATTTACGGCAATAGAAATAGGATTAGGAACTCCTCTGTAGACAATATTTAATCTATCTAAACCAATAACAGATAATTTAGAATTAACATCTTTTATTGTATCATTTTGGGTAAAACCTAAAACAGGAAATAACAACAACAAAATTATCTTTTTCATGGTTTACAGAAAGTTTTATTACACTTTCCTAATCTTAACGACTGGTGTTTTTGCAATGGATAAATTCAAATCGGAAGCAAAAAATAATTTGTGAATAATGATTAAAGATACATTAGTATTGGCAGTAATTGCATCGTACACATCTTGTGGGATTTTATTTCCTTTTACCTCAAAACTATCAAGAAAATCTCCTTTACTGTTTGTTAAATTTACTCTGAAACCTGTAACAGAAATATTACCATCTAAAAGATAATCAATCAATTTTACTGAAATTTCTGCGTTTAAAATTTCTTTTCCTGGCATTTCAATAATACAGTCGCCATTGATACAACCTTTTTGGTTAACTAGAATAGCCGCATATGGTAAATCTTTTACTCTAAAAATGTGTTCTTCAACAACTTTTGTAGTGTCTGAAGTTTCTATTTCCAGTAAAACTTTACTCTCTTTTTCTGCTTTTGGTTTGATGAAATATTTACCTTCATCATTTCTGAAAATATTATCTCCTTTTATTTTGTAAGGCTTTGCATTGCTAACTGCTATAGAAATAGGATTAGGGATTCCTCTGTAAGCAATGTTTAATTTATTTAAACCAATTACTGAAATATTAGGTTTAGTAATAGAATCATTTTGAGCATAAAACGATAAAGGAATCAATACTAAAAGTAGTAGAAATTTTTTCATAAAGTTGGTTGGTTTTAGGTGTTTGGGTTAACTTTTATATTATTCTTTTAGTTGTTCAATTCTCTTTTCTATCATTTCTTTTTCATTAGGGAAAAAACCTTGAGCAATCAAAAAGAATCCAAAAATCATTAAAATAACACTAATAATACGTTTGATCTTGTGAATGTTATATGGTGTTAAACGAGATTTTAATTGTTTAGCTACCAATATTTTAACAATATCGACTGCAATATAGGATAAAATAATTGTTGTGATGAAAGTTATAATTCTACCTGTTTCCATGTTAAGTTTTGGAGCGAAAACAATAATTACTCCCATCCAAAAAGCAAGTACTCCAATATTGATAAAGTTTAAAAAGAATCCTTTAAAAAATAATCCCAAATAGTTCTTTTTATTGATATCATCAGCCACATCATCCATTTCTTCTTTTTGCTTTCTTTCGTAACTTTTTTTTTCATTAATGAAAGAAATTAGTCCGTAACCAAGCATTAATAAACCACCAAAAATAAAGAGTTTAGGATTATCTTTTAACTTTTCTAAAATTTGATTGGTACTGAAATAAGCAATTAAAATAAAAACCAAATCACCAAAAACAACCCCAGCGTCGAGAACCATAGCTGCTCTAAATCCCTTTGTAATACTTGTTTCAAGTAATACAAAAAATACTGGACCAATAGTAAAAGCTAATAAAAATCCCCAAGGAATTGCAGAAAGTATATCGTTTATCATGTATAGTTTTTTAGAACTTGCAAGTTAGAATTTATGCTTTATAAATAAAATTATCTTTTACTCATTATCACATCACCTCCAAGCATTGTTTTTTGATTGACTTGTTTTGGGTTTCCAAAAATAGTTATTGTACCACCCGCACGTATTTTTGCATCAACAAAATCAGAAGCTCTTACATCTATAGATCCGCCAGCGTTTATTGATGCTGTTGCTTGAGTTGTTTGACATTTATCAGCTTCAATTTTTCCTCCTGAACTCACTACAAATTCAAGATTTTGAGCAGTACCAGAAATCTTTAAAATAGAACCACTTGATGCTTTTGCAGTAATTCTTGTGGCTTCGATTTGTACTTTAATTTGACCTCCTTCTTTTGCAATCAAATTAAAATTAATCGCTTTTAAAACAGAATCACATGAAATATAACTTCCTTCATTTGCTTCTAAAGCTTCAATTTTTTTAAAATAAACTTTAGCAACTATATCTTCGCCTTTTAGTAATTTACCAAAAGGCATTCTTATCTTCAATTCATCTTTGACAGTAACAATTTCAACTTCTTGAGATCTATTTCCTGTAATTTCAATCTTGTTTTCTGCAGATGGAATAAGCTGAACCGAAATTTTATCGAAAGCAGTTACTTTATCAAAATCTCCTAAAGTTTTATTTACTTGTGCTGATGCTAAAGCACTTACAAAAAAGATAGAACTTAAAATTACTTTTCTCATAATGAATTATTTATTCGTTTCTTCTAATGAAGTTAAAGTCCAATTGTTTTTTAACTAAATCGGCATTTTTCACTTTTACCCAAACTTCATCACCCAATTGCAATAAACTCTTAGTCATCTCGCCAACTAAAGCATATTGTTTTTCGTCAAACGTATAGTAATCATCTTTTATTTCACGAATGCGAACCATTCCTTCACATTTATTTTCGATAATTTCAACATAAATTCCCCATTCGGTTACACCAGAAATTACACCAAGGAATTCCTGATCTTGATGATCCTGCATGTATTTTACCTGCATGTATTTTATAGAATCACGTTCGGCACTACTGGCTGAATTTTCCATGTTTGATGAATGCACACATTTTTCTTCATACACTTCTTCATCAGCACTTTTTGCTCCGTCAAGGTATTGTTGTAACAATCGATGTACCATAACATCGGGATAACGACGAATAGGTGAAGTGAAATGTGAATAATAATCAAATGCTAAACCATAATGTCCAATGTTTTCGGTAGAATATTTGGCTTTACTCATAGTTCGAATTGCTAAAGTATCGACCATGTTTTGTTCTTTCTTACCAATAACATCTTCCAATAATGCATTCAATGATTTTGATATTGTTTCTTTTGATTTAAAATTTAAACTATATCCAAACTTTGAAATCACTCCTTGAAGATTCATTAATTTATTTTCATCGGGTTCATCGTGAATACGATACACAAATGTTTTCTTTTGTTTACCAATAAATTCAGCTACTTTTCTATTAGCCAAAAGCATGAATTCTTCAATTAAATGATTGGCATCTTTAGCTATTTTGAAATATACTCCAACAGGTTCATCATTTTCATCCAATTTGAATTTAACTTCTACTTTATCAAAAGAAATTGCTCCGTTATTCATACGGTTTCTTCTTAAAATTTTAGCCAATTCATCTAACATCAAAGTAGCATCTTTAATCTCATCTTTTACAACATATTCTTTTCCAGTCAATGAAATTTCAGCAGGAATTGTATTTGATTTTGTTTCAATAATATGTTGCGCTTCTTCGTAAGCAAATCGCTGATCAGAATAAATTACTGTTCTACCAAACCACTGATTGATAACTTGAGCTTTAGGACTAATTTCGAATATGGCTGAGAATGTATATTTTTCTTCTTCAGGACGAAGTGAACAAGCAAAATTTGATAGTACCTCAGGCAACATTGGCACAACTCGGTCTACTAAATACACAGAAGTTGCTCGTTTATAAGCCTCATCATCAAGAATAGTTCCCTCTTGAACATAGTGAGAAACATCGGCAATATGAATACCAATTTCAAAATTTCCATTTTCTAATTTTTGAAAAGAAAGGGCATCATCAAAATCTTTTGCATCTTTTGGGTCAATCGTGAACGTTAAAACGTTTCGCATATCACGACGCTTAGCAATTTCACTTTCCTGAATAGAAGTATCTAATTTTTTAGCATACGCTTCGACTTCTGGAGGGAAATCATAAGGTAAACCATATTCTGCAAGAATAGCGTGAATCTCTGTATCATGTTCTCCTGGTCTTCCTAAAACTTTAAGAACAGTTCCAAATGGGGAATCCGCTTTTTTAGGCCAATCTTCAATTTTTACTAAAACTACATCACCGTCTGTTGCTTCACCAATTTTATCTTTTGGGATAAAAATATCAGTGTACATTTTAGCATTAGCAGTAGTTACAAAGGCAAAATTCTTTTGTACATCAATCACACCAACAAATTCGGTACGATCTCGTTCTATAACTTCAATTACTTCGGCTTCAGGTCTTTTTCCTTTTCGACGATTATATACATACACTTTTACTTTGTCACCATCAAGAGCGTGGTTCAAATTATTCGTTGGTATAAATACATCTTCTTCAAATTCATCTGAAACAAAATAAGCTGTTTTGCGGGAAGTCATGTCGATTGTACCTTCGTAGTAATCTTGACTTTGCGCTTTAACAATATACTTACCAGGTTCTATTTCTATAATCTGCTTTTTTGAAGCTAAAATTTTAAGGTCTTTAATAATTTCGTTACGGCTTTTTGTATCATCTACTTCTAATTTAGCCGCTATCTGTTTATAGTTAAAAGGTTTGTTCGCTTCTTTTGAAAGTATTTTTAAAATTTTTCCAGAAAAATCTTTTACTCCTTTACTAAATCTTCTAGGCTTTTTACTCATCTTCATTTTTAATTACAGCTGAAAATTACAAAATAGTTTACAGTTATGAGTAAAGAGTAGGCAGTTTTAAAATAAATATAACTTTTCAACTACTATTTAAACTTTAACATTTTAAATTTTTAAAAAATTCAAGAGTTTTCAACAATAACTAAAAACAACAAAAAGAGATTTTTTAAAAATTAAAATTTATGATGTTTATGATAGGGTGTTGATAAGGCTTAAAACTTTTCTGTTTTAGATATTGTTGATGAGTTATACAAAGTTATACAACGATATTAACAATGTTATAAAAGGATAATGATTTGAAAATAAAGAATATTGATTTCATTATTAACAATTGTCAACAATTGATTTTAGATTGATTTTTTTGATAAGTTAACTTGTTAATTTATGTTAATAACTGTGAATTTCTGTTGGATAATTTTTCAAAAAGTTGACGAAACTTTTCTTGGATTTTAAATTTAGGTTTTGGATTACAATTTTAATTGATACAACCAAAAAATAGTTCTTATTTTCTTTCCTGAGTTATTAACAAAACTTGTTAACTTTTAATTGACTAAAAATCAGTGTTTTGTAAAATACCTTTAACATTGGTTAATAAAAGAATTAAAAAATTGCATATTTTATTGATTTTCAGATTATTTATTAAATAATTAAAAATCTTGAAATTAACGATACATTGATTATAAAGAAGTTATGTTTTTAGAGCTTTGTAAAAACTTAATTTTTTATGATAAAGTTACTTTTTAAGCTTTGGTTAATTCTGTACTTTTGTCAAAACATTCACAACACATATTTATATTATGATAATCTCAATTGGAAACGACCACGCAGGACCTGATTACAAAAATGCAATTGTAAAATACTTAGAAGCAAACGGGCACACAGTTATTAACCACGGAACTAATTCTTTTGACAGTGTTGATTACCCAGATTTTGGACACCCTGTGGCGTATGATGTAGAGAGTAAAAAAGCTGACTTTGGGATTGTAATCTGTGGAAGCGGGAATGGTATTGCTATGACAGCTAACAAACATCAAGACATTCGTTGTGCATTGTGTTGGACAGTTGAAATTGCCGAATTATCACGTCAGCACAACAATGCTAATATTATAAGTATTCCAGCGAGATATACTTCTATTCAACAAGCGGTTGAAATGGTTGAGGTTTTCCTTATAACTGAGTTTGAAGGAGGAAGACACGCAAACAGAGTAAATAAAATTGCTTGCAAATAAAAAACGTAAAGACTTCTAAATCAAGAAGTCTTTTTCTTTATAAATATATTGAAAACTATATGTCTCACGGCCACAATCACGTCCATATCCACAAACATGAAGTAGAAGGGAAGAACCTTGTTTTTTCTATTATTTTAAATTTATTAATTACTGTAGCACAGGTTGTGGGAGGTTTAATATCAGGAAGTTTAGCCTTGATTTCTGATGCGTTGCATAATTTTTCAGATGTACTTTCATTAGTGTTCAGTTATGTGGCTCATCGATTATCAAGAAGAAAAGCATCTATTAATAATACTTTTGGTTACAAACGCGCCGAACTGATTGCGGCCTTTGTAAATGCTTTTACGCTTATTCTTGTGGCAGTTTATTTAGGTTATGAAGCGATCGATCGATTCTTTAATCCACAACCTATTAAATCAGGTTTGGTGATTTGGTTAGCACTTTTAGGTATTGTAGCCAATGGATTATCGGTTCTTTTGCTTAAAAAAGATGCAGATCATAATCTAAACATGAAATCAGCTTACTTACATTTATTAACTGATATGATGGCTTCGGTCGCTGTATTAGTTGGTGGTTTGTTAATGAAATTCTTCGGATGGTTTTGGGTAGATAGTGTGATGACTTTACTAATATCTATTTATTTAATTTATGTAGGTTATGATTTACTGAAAAGTTCTACTAGAATGTTAATGTTGTTTACACCTGATCATATTGATATTAAAGAAATAGTGCGTGAAGTCCACAAAATACCTGGAGTTGGAAAATTACACCATATTCATGTCTGGCATCTAAATGAAGAAGAACTGCATTTGGAAGCGCATTTAGATTGTTCGGAAGATATCAAAATGAGTGAATTCAACGAATTATTGCACCAAGTAGAAATCGTTTTGTTTGATAAATTCGGAATCAATCATATCAATATTCAACCTGAATTCAAAAAAGAAGATCCGAAAGATTTTATTGTACAGGACTAAATCCTTGGTAACTGAAGTTTTTTACGAATAGCAAAAATTCGGATGGATGCAACAATTAAAATAGCTACAATCATACTTACATATGATTGAAAATCATATTTTAACAATAGTAAATATAAGCTTCCGCCAATTAAACATGCAGTGGCATATAGTTCGCCCGGTTTTAAAATACTGGGTACTTTATTACATAAAACATCGGCTAATAATCCTCCAAACGTTGCAGTGATGATTCCCATTACCAAAGCATATCCGCTTGAAATACCAGAACGTAAAGCTACTTGAATCCCAACAATCGTAAATAAACCAATACCGAAAGCATCTATCCAAAAAATAAGTTTTTTGATGATGTTGGTATTCATTTTAAAGAAAAAGGCAACAACGGTCGAAGCAAGTACTATAAAAATAGCTACGTTATCATTAACCCAATTCACAGGTCTGATGCCAATGAGCAAATCTCGAATGGTTCCACCTCCATAAGCGGTCACAAAAGCTAATACCGAAGCACCAAAAATATCAAAGCGTTTGGTACGGGCTTTCAAAACCCCTGTAACAGCAAAAACAAAAACCCCTGTATAAGTTATGACTTGTAGCGTATCCATGAAACCGATTA
>CBFHBH010000099.1:0-7286 GCA_965653735.1 uncultured Flavobacterium sp.
TAAAGACAAAGAAACTGATGATGCCGTTGTGTTGAAAATCTCTAATCAAAATCAAGAAAAAACTATCACTTTATTAGGTTCAAAAGGAAAAATAAGCGAGCCACAAAGTTTTAAAATTGGTGATTTAGATTACACAGTTATTTTTGGAAGTAAAGTATATGATTTACCTTTTAAAGTAAAACTTAATAAATTCATCGCATCTAAATATCCTGGAACAGAAAAGAGTTATTCGGCTTTTGAAAGTCAAGTAACTATTATAGATGACAAACCATTTGATGCTAGAATTTTTATGAATAATATTTTAGATCATAAAGGATATAGATTCTTCCAAGCTGGATTTGACCCAGATGAAAAAGGAACCAAATTATCAGTTAACCATGATTTTTGGGGAACTTGGATAACTTATATAGGATACTTTTTACTTTATTTGGGTATGATGGCAATTTTATTCACTAAACATTCTCGTTTTGGAGAATTAAAAGTGAAATTGGATAAAGTTCGTATTAAAAAATCGACACTCTCTGTAATTATCCTATTATTTTCATTTGTTGGATTTGCACAACATGACAATCATGCTCATCAAAAAGTAACTGAAAAGCAAATAGATTCTTTATTAAACAAGTTTCTAGTACCTGCAGAACATGCTGAGAAATTTGGACGATTAGTAATTCAGGATGATGGCGGACGTATGAAACCAATTAATACCTTTTCATCAGAATTATTGCGTAAAGTAAGCAAAAGTGATACCTACAAAAATATGAATGCTGATCAGGTGTTTTTGTCTATTACTCAGTTTCCTCAAGTGTGGTATGAAGTGCCTATTATATATTTGAAAAAAGGAAATGATAGTATAAGAAAATTAATTGGTATCGAAAAGGATGTTAAGTACGCAAAAATGATTGATTTCTTTGATGCAAAAGGAAACTATAAACTTACCAATCAATTAGATAAAGCATACAAAGCAGCTGTTCCAAATGCTTTTGAAAAGGATTTTATTGAGGCAGATAGAAAAGTAAACCTTTTATATTCAGCATTAAGTGGTCAAATACTTAAAATTTTTCCTAAACCATATGATAAAAATAACAAATGGGTAAGTTATCTTGAACTGAATGAGCCTACAAATACAGCTTTAGATACAGTGAAAAATGTTTTGCCTTTTTACTTGAATTCCTTAGATAAGGCTTCATTTTCTAAAGATTACAAACTGGCAAATAGTTTAGTTGTTGGTTTAGATAAATATCAGAAAAAATACGGTTATGAAGTACGTCCAACTGATAAGCAAATCGATTTAGAGATTGCTTATAACAAATATGATGTATTCAAAAAATTATATTCTTGGTATATCTACGCTGGATTATTGATGTTTATGTTTGTAATCATAAATATCTTCAATAAAAGAAAATGGGTAGGTATTACAGTTAATGTATTTCACATAATTATAGGCATATTATTTTTATTGCATACAACAGGTTTAATTGCACGTTGGTATATTTCAGGGCATGCGCCTTGGAGTAATGCTTATGAATCAATGATTTATGTGGGATGGTCTATAATGTTTTTTGGATTAGCTTTTGGTAGAAAATCTAAATTAACTGTTGCCTCTACTGCATTTGTTGCGGCAATGATATTAATGGTCGCACATTGGAGCTGGATGGATCCTGAAATAGCAAACCTTCAACCTGTGCTAAATTCATATTGGTTAATGATTCACGTAGCAGTAATTGTTGCAAGTTATGGGCCTTTTGCATTAGGAGCAATTTTAGGTTTAGTGGCTATGTTATTGATGTTGTTTACAACAAAAGAGAATAAAAAACTAATGGATCTTAATATTAAGGAGATTACTTATATTAACGAAATGGCTTTAACCGTTGGTTTAGTCATGCTTACCATAGGTAACTTTTTAGGAGGTCAATGGGCAAATGAGAGTTGGGGACGTTACTGGGGTTGGGATCCAAAAGAAACTTGGGCTTTAATTAGTATCATGGTCTATGCTTTTGTTATTCATATGCGTTTTGTTCCTGCTTTGCGTGGTAAATTTATTTATAATTTCATGAGTGTACTGGCTTTTGCGTCTATTCTAATGACCTATTTTGGAGTTAATTTTCACTTGAGTGGTTTGCATTCATATGCTTCAGGTGAAAAACAAAATGTTAAAATTTACGCATATGTGTTAGTTTTTTTCTTAATGTTTTCTTTAATTGTTTATATTAGACGCAAGCTAATTGACAAAAACAAATAACACATGAAACGAAAATTACTTATTACACTAATGGCGGTTATTGCATTTAGTTGTAAAAATCAGGAAGACAGTATTAAAAACAAAACGGTAAACGTGGAAGCAATTCAAGAAAACACAGCTGGTGAGGACATTTATCAGTTTAAAGTCAAAGACATCTCAGGGAAAGAATTTGACTTGGCCTCATTGAAAGGTAAAAAAGTAATGATTGTAAACACAGCTTCAGAATGTGGTTTAACTCCTCAGTATGAGCAATTACAAGCATTATATGACGAGTTTAAGGGTAAAAACTTTGTAGTTGTAGGGTTTCCTGCTAATGATTTTGCAAACCAAGAGCCAGGAACAAATGCAGATATTGCAACTTTTTGCTCTAAAAATTATGGAGTTACTTTCCCTATGATGGAGAAAATTTCTGTAAAAGGAGAAACAATGCATCCGTTATATCAATTCTTAACTTCAAAAGCTAAAAATGGTATTGAAGAAAATAAAGTAGAATGGAACTTCCAAAAATACTTAATTAATGAAAAAGGTCATTTAGATAAGGTGTTATCGCCTCAAACACTACCTATTGACGAAGTTATTATTAACTGGATTAGCTCTTAAAAAATACAATTATTAAAAATAAATGCACTATGGAAATAGTGCATTTATTTTTTGCCATAAAGTATCGTCAAAATCAGATAATGCTAAATTCACATTATCAGCAGCATCTCCCATTCTAATCACTACCATTTTCTTACTTGGTATTACATATATTTTTTGATCATTTTTTCCCAAAGCCATAAACATATCATTTGGTCCAGAAGGGATTATACTGCCAGTAAATTGCAATTGGCTTTGAGGTAAATGATAACTTGATTTACCATTAAGCCACCAAAGGTATCCATAAGATTGATTTATACTTTGAGAAGTTGAGGTAGCTTCATTAAAATAATTTGTGTTAATGATTTGATTTCCATTCCAATTTCCTTTGTTAAGTGCTAGCAAACCAAATCGTGCCATACTTCTTGTGTCACTCCAGTAAACCGAATTGTCTCCACTTTGATACCATGTACCGTTCATACCAATTTTGTCTCTCAATTTGGTATTAAAATAATTACTCCATGTTTGATTAGTAGCTTGTGCAACAACATCTTGAAGTTTTACATAGACATTGTGGTATGCCCATCTTGTTCCAGCGTCTGCCTTATATTGCAAGTTACTTGGATCAACATTGTCACCTAATGAATCATCAAGTCCTGATGACATACTAAGTAAGTGCTTGCAAGTAATAAAGTTTTCTTTGGCTAAGGGTTCACTTGTCCATCCATTCCCAATATATGTTGAGACTTTATTATTGATGTTTAAAAAATTTTCTTGCTGAGCAATACCAGTTACTGTAGATGTCAATGTTTTTCCAGCACTTGCCCAATACCATAATGCAGTCGAATTGTGACTGTTAAAATAATTTTCCATCACAATTCTCCCGTTTACTAAAATCATAAATGACTTAGTATGTTTTAACTCTAGATAATCTAATAGAGGCTGAACTGCACTTTGATTCCAGTTTAGTGAAGAAATGGATTTTGTTTCCCATGTTGATGAATTATTAGGTGGGAAGTACATATTTTCTTCTGGTACAGGTTGAGAAGGTACTGATGTGTTTTCATCATCAGAACTACAGCTAACGATGCTTAAAAAGCAAAAACTTAGTGCATAAAATAGTTTCATTTTGGTAGTTTTAGTTATTTCAAATTTAGACTATAATTTTTCAAAAAGGTTTAACCGAAAGTTTTAATTTTACGTTATGAAAAAAATTACAGTAGTATTAGTGTCTTTAGTTGTTTTTTCCTGTAAAGAAAAAGTAGCTTTGAACCAAATTGATAAAATCAAAGGATATTGGCAAATCACAAAGGTTGAAACAGCCGAAGGTGAGAATAAGGAATATCCAATAAATGAAAATTACGAATATTTTGATATCAAAGATAAAACAGGTTTCCATAAAAAAGTGAGATGGCAACCTATGGGGACATTTCTTGTGGATGATTTACAGGAGAAAATGGTTGCTTCTGAAAAAGATGGGCAACTAGTGCTGGATTTCTCTTCTAATTTTGGAAAACATTCAGAAAAAGTAATTGAATTATCTGATAGTCTATTGGTTTTAGAATCAAAAGATGGAGCTGACTTTTATTATAAGAAAGTAAATGTAAACGCATTACCACAGTATGGCAAAAAGGCTGAATAACGATAGTTCGATTGGAGATATTCTTAAAGAAATCATCGAGGCAAACAAACTAGACAAAGGTTTGAATCAGATTTCTGTGGTCGATGCATGGAAAAATCTTATGGGTAATGGTGTGAATAACTATACCCGAAATGTTTTACTTAAAGGTTCAACACTGTATGTTGAATTAACTTCGTCGGTTTTACGAGAAGAACTGAGTTACGGGAAAGATAAAATCATCAAAATGATCAATGAAGAACTCGGAAGAGAAGTGGTAAAAGATGTTGTTTTAAAATAAGAAATGCCCCATTACGAGGCATTTTTTATTAACCAAAAATTAAAACTGTGCAGTTTCAGTGGAATCTTTCATGGCTACTGTTGAGGCCAATCCTGCAGTTACTGCATTTTGCACTTCGTCAAAATAAGTTGTACCAACAAAGTTTTGATGTTTTACTGCTCTAAAGCCTTCAGCTTGTAAAGCAAATTCTTTTTGCTGTAATTCCGAATATCCTGCCATTCCTTTTCTTTTATAAGCTAATGCTAATTCAAACATGGATGTGTTTAAAGCATGGAATCCTGCCAATGTGATAAATTGGAATTTATAACCTAATGCTGCTAAATCTTCACGAAATGTTTCCATTTCTTCAACACTCAGTTTAGCTGCCCAGTTAAAAGATGGAGAACAGTTATAAGCTAGTAATTTACCTGGGTATTGTGCGTGAATTGCTTCGGCGAATTTTCGTGCTTCAGTGATGTCAGGCGTTGAGGTTTCCAGCCAAATCAAGTCTGCATAAGGAGCATATGATAAACCGCGGCTTATTCCTTGTTCCAATCCTGCATTAACATAAAAGAAACCTTCAGGAGTTCTTTCGCCAGTAATGAATTCTCTGTCTCTGTAATCGACATCACTTGTAAGTAAATTTGCAGCATCGGCATCTGTACGCGCAACAATTAATGTTGGAACTCCCATCACATCAGCTGCTAAACGTGCAGCTACTAATTTGTTAATCGCTTCTTGCGTTGGAACCAATACTTTTCCACCTAAGTGTCCACATTTCTTGGCTGATGATAGTTGGTCTTCGAAGTGTACACCTGCAGCACCAGCTTCAATCATACCTTTCATTAATTCAAAAGCATTTAGATTTCCTCCAAATCCTGCCTCTGCATCCGCAACAATTGGAACTAAATAGTCTTTTTTATTTTCAACTTTATTTACCGATTGAATTTGATCAGCACGCAACAAAGCATTATTGATTCTTTTTACTACTTGAGGAACACTGTTAGCAGGATATAATGATTGATCAGGGTACATTTCACCGGCTAAGTTTGCATCGGCTGCTACTTGCCATCCGCTTAAATATATGGCTTCCAGTCCAGCTTCTACTTCCTGAATTGCCTGATTTCCTGTCATGGCTCCTAAACCAGCCACCCAATCCTGAGAATGTAATTTTTTCCATAGTACTTCCGAACCACGGCGTGCAATGGAGTATTCAATTTGGTAAGAGCCTTGTAGTTCCACTACTTTTTCTGCAGTATATGGTCTTTCGATTCCTTTCCATCTTGGGTTTGTAGTCCAATCAGTAACTAATTGTTGAATTCTTTCTTCAGTTTTCATAATTTTGTTGTGCTTTAGATAGTTATTATTAATTATTTGAATGTAAGCTGTCAGATGTTGCCGCATCTGGCAGTTTTTAAAGATATTTATATGCTATCGTTGTTAAGAAATCGTCTAATTCAGATTTAAGAGACATTTCAGTGAATAATTCAGCAGCTAATTCGAATCTTCCTTTACTGTATCGTTCTTCACCTACAAGATCTTTAATTTTTATCAACTCTATTTCGGTTAGTTCTTTTAGAAGGTAAGGAGTGAATGTTTTTCCGTTTTCTAAAACAATATTTTTTTGAAGCCAAAGCCAAATTTGTGTACGAGATATTTCGGCAGTTGCAGCATCTTCCATTAAATGATATAATGCGGCAGCTCCAACCCCCGTCAGCCATGATTCGATATATAAAATACCTACATTGATGTTTTTTTGGATACCATTCAAGGTGATAGTTCCTTGTGGAATTTCCAATAATTGTTCTTCAGTGATACTTAATTCGTTTCTCCTGATGTGCATTTGGTTTTTTGTTAGCATGTTATCATTAAAAACTTTCATGGCTAGAGGGACCAAAGCGGGATGCGCTACCCATGTGCCGTCATGACCATTTTTAACTTCACGTTCTTTGTCGGCAATCACTTTATTGAATGCAATCTGATTCGCTTCTTCATCGTTCTTGATTGGGATTTGGGCTGCCATTCCTCCAATTGCCAGAATATTTCGTTTGTGACAGATTTGAATAACTCTCAATGAATAAGCATTCATAAACGGACTTGTCATGGTGATTTGATCTCTTTCAGGAACTATAAAATTTTTGTGGTTTTTAAGTTTTTTGATGTAAGAGAAAATATAATCCCAACGGCCACAATTTAGACCTGCAATATGCTCTTTTAGTTCATAAATAATTTCGTCCAACTGAAAACTGGCAGTAATAGTTTCAATTAAAACAGTCGCTTTGATGGTACCATGTTTAATACCTAAGTAATCTTGACTGAATATAAAAACTTCATTCCACCAGCGAGCTTCTTCGTAGTGTTCTAATTTAGGTAAATAAAAGTATGGGCCTAAACCGTTTTCGAGTTGTGTAATTGCATTGTGAAAGAAAAACAAACCAAAATCAACCAACGATGCTGATGCTAATTCACCTTCAAAAAAAATGTTTTTTTCTTCTAAATGTAAACCACGTGGACGAACTAACAGAACCGAATGTTTTTCATTCAAAGTATATCTTTTACCGTTTTGTTCG
>CBFHBH010000100.1:0-7241 GCA_965653735.1 uncultured Flavobacterium sp.
AGGTGGTCAGGGAATGAAAATTGTAATCAACAAGCAAGAGCTTGAAGAACATGTAATTGAGATTTTAAAGCATATTCCAAATAATAAGTTGTTATTAGATCATTATCTTGATGGTGCAATAGAAGCTGAAGCTGATGCAATTTGTGATGGTGAAAATGTATACATAATTGGAATTATGGAACACATAGAGCCTTGTGGAGTACATTCAGGTGATAGTAATGCGACTTTACCACCTTTCAATCTTGGTGAGTTTGTAATGCAACAAATTAAAGATCATACTAAGAAGATTGCTGTTGCGCTAAAAACAGTAGGGCTAATCAATATTCAGTTCGCGATTAAAGATGATACGGTTTACATTATTGAAGCAAACCCTAGGGCATCACGTACCGTTCCGTTTATTGCAAAAGCGTATGGCAAGCCTTATGTAAATTATGCAACAAAAGTAATGTTGAGAGAGAAAAAGGTAACAGATTTCAATTTCAATCCGCACTTAAACGGTTACGCAATCAAACAGCCAGTGTTTTCATTCAATAAATTCCCAGGAGTAAATAAAGCATTAGGTCCTGAGATGAAATCAACAGGAGAAAGTATTTTGTTTATTGATGATTTGAAAGACGATCAATTTTATGAATTGTATTCGAGAAGAAAAATGTACTTGACAAGATAATACATCTGAAATATATTTATGTAGAGCCCCAATATTGGGGCTTTACTATTTTATGGCAATATTAGAATTTGACAGCAGGTAAATGTTTTTTTAAGAAATTTATAGAGTTTTTTTCTTCAAACTGTTAAATTTTTAATCAATCTTTTTCGGTAATTTCTTACATAATTTGGTGTGACAGACTTGTTTTGTTTCGAAATTTAATTAAAAACCATAAAAAAATTAAAAATTTATACATAAATATGTTTTTATTTAAAAAAATATTAAATTTTTAACAAATAGTTTTTTGTATATATTTGGTTAAACTTTTAGCTCATGAAACACAAATACCTACTTTTTTTAATTGCTCTTTCAATTTTTTCAATTTATTATTCCTGTTCAGATGATGATAGTACGACTGGTGATGATAGCGATTATGTCCCAGTTTCGCCTGTTACTGTTGATTTGACCAAGGTTCCATATGCCAAATTATCAGATTATAAATTTTTTGAAGGTGATATGAAAAATCAGAAGCCTTCACTTGATGTGATTCCCTTTGAACCTAGAAGTACACTTTTTACTGATTATGCTAAAAAAAAGCGTTTTGTTTGGATTCCAAAGGGAGTAAAAGCAACATATTCGGAGGATGGAAAAGTTTTAGAATTACCCGTTGGTTCTGTTCTGATTAAGAATTTCTATTACACTAATGTACAGCCTAATAACACCATTAGAATTATAGAAACCAGAGTTATGATTAGAAAAACATCAGGCTGGATTTTTGCTAATTATGTTTGGAATGATGCTCAAACAGAAGCTTTTTTTGATTTGCAAGGAAGTATTACATCAATACAATGGAAGGATAATAATAATGTTTTAAAAAGTACTGATTACAGAATTCCTGAAGAGTCACAGTGTATTGTTTGTCATAAATCTAAAACAACTGTGAACAATGTTGAAATAACAAAGAATATTCCAATAGGAATTAAACCTCAAAATCTCAATTTCAACTATAATTATGGGTCAGAAACAAAGAATCAGCTTCAGAAATGGATTGATGTTGGCTATTTAGAAAATAATTTTTCTTTACCGTCAGATGCAAATTCTGTAGTTGATTACAATGACCAAACGAAATCATTAGAAAAAAGAGTTCGATCATATTTTGATAGTAATTGTGCTCATTGTCATAACGATGAAAGACATTGTGATTATCGTCCAATGAAATTTGGTTTTAATAAAACTGGATTGCCAAATGGGCAAGGGCTTACAAACTTAGGTGTTTGTGTGGATACACAGGATATGCAAGGGTTTCCTTCGGCATTAGGTAAAATTGTAACTCCAGGAAATACGGATCGTTCGATGTTGTATTTTAGGGTAAATACAAATGATGAGACTTATAGAATGCCACTTCATGGGCGAACAATGATTCATGAAGAAGGTGTGGCATTAATAGAACAATGGATTAATTCACTACAAGGTTGTCCATAAATCATAAAAAAATGAACCAAAACTACTAAACAATGAAAAAAATTACTCTTTTAATCACATTGCTATTTGTGATACAATTTTCAATAGCACAAGACAGTTGTGCTGGTGCGATTCCCATAACTACTGCAGGATTTTATACAGTTGGAGCCATAAATGGAGCGCCTCCGTCTTTGATTTGTGCTGATAACGGTGCAATTCCAGCTACTAGACCACCAGGTGCAGAATGGTATGCATATACACCTACAGCTAATTATACGGTTACTGTTACAACAGACCTTACTCAGAATACTTCAGGTATAGATACTCGTGTTCATGTGTACACGGGTAATTGTGGCGCGCTAACATGTTATGCAGGAGATGATGATGCTGGAACATATTATCAGTATTCTTCAATAGTAACATTTAATGTTACTGCGGGCACTACTTATATTATTGCCTTCGATAATAGATGGAATTCTTTAGGATTTACATTTCAATTGGTAGAAAATGCTATTGTCGTTCCTGTTCCTGCACCAGTTACTTACACAAATCAGGTTATAAGTACAATTAATAGTACTCATAATAAATGTGTGGTTGATATGAATGGAGATCATAAAGATGATATAGTTGGGGTAGGTTCAGGATACTTAAAAGTTCACAATCAAGAGGCTGGAGGTACTTTTTCTATTTCAAATTTTACTCTTTCGGGTACTAGTAAAATGCCTACATGGAGTATGGCAGCTGGGGATTATAATAGAGATGGTTATAATGACTTAGTTTTAGGTGCAGGTGATGGATTGTCAATTTGGCGTTCTCAAAATAATAGCGGAGTTATAACTTATTCTCCTATAACTCCTGGAGAATATATTTTTTGTCAGCGTACTAACTTTGTAGATATCAATAACGATGGGAATTTAGATATTTTCTCATGTCATGATGTGAACAGAAATGTGTATTACCTAAATAATGCTTCAAATAATCTTACTTATTATCAGTCAGGAGTAACTCCAGGGGCTTACAATTTAGGTCTAACAGCAAGTGGAGGAAATTACGCCTCTCTTTGGACTGATTTTGATAATGATGGAGATGTTGATATGTTCATTTCAAAATGCTCTGGCCCACCTTGTGAATTGCATAGAAATGACGGTAATGGTGTCTTTACAGATATTTCGGCTATAGCTCAAATCAATCCAACGCCAGTTCAATCATGGTCTTCAGCAGTTGCAGATTTTGATAATGATGGTGATATGGATATTTTAATAGGTTCAAACGGTTCTACAGCACATAAATTTTTTAGAAATAATCTTGATTTAACAAATAGTACAGAGGAAGCTTACTCAGAAATTACAATTGGATCAGGTTGGGATACAGATACAACTATAAATCGTGATTATATAGCTTATGATTTTGATAATAATGGTCTAGTCGATGTTATGGGAAGTGCAAATAAAATCATGTTTAATCAAGGGAATAACGTTTTTTCACCAGTAACTTATACTGGTTTAGGAATTAGTGTTGGTGGAGTTGGTGATTTGAACAATGATGGTTTTTTGGATATTGTGAATGGTAGTACAATTCATTTTGCAACACCTAATGGCAATAATTGGTTAAAAGTTGCTTTGGATGGTGTTCAAAGTAATAAAAATGGAATTGGTGCAAGAGTTGAGATTTATGGGCCATGGGGAAAACAGATTAGAGATATTAGAAGTGGTGAAGGATTTGCCTATATGAGCACTCTAAATGCTCATTTTGGATTGGGTACATCAACAATAATTAATCAAGTAGTTATTCATTGGCCTTCAGGAATTGTAGATACGTATAATAATGTGACACCAAATCAACAATTACTTGTGGTAGAAGGTGCAACGTTATCGCTCATAAAAAATGAAAACAATTCGGTATTTAGCATTTATCCAAATCCAGCAAAAAATGTTATCAATATTAAAATAAATACAATGAACGTTGAATTTTCAGAAGCTAAAATTTACGATTTAACAGGAAAAAAAGTTCTTGACAATAGAATGATTGATAATAAAATCAATGTAGAAAGTCTATCAAAAGGAACATATATTTTAGTTTTAAAAGATACAGACGGTAAAAGTTATTCCCAAAAAATCATTAAGGAATAGTAAAATAAGTTTTAAAAATTTAAAAACCGTCTCAATATAAATGGGACGGTTTTCTTTTTTTGTATTTTTACCAAGCAATTATATGATATGATCGAAGAGAGAGTAATTTTAGTTAATGAAGATGATGAGCAAATAGGTTTGATGCCTAAATTAGAAGCTCACGAGAAAGCCTTATTACATAGAGCTTTTTCGGTTTTTATACTGAATGATAAAAATGAATTGATGCTTCAACAAAGAGCACATCATAAATACCATTCGCCTTTATTGTGGACAAATACTTGCTGTAGTCATCAAAGAGAAGGAGAAACAAATGTAGAAGCTGGTAGTAGGAGGTTGATGGAAGAAATGGGCTTTACAACCGAATTAAAAGAGTTATTTCATTTTATTTATAAAGCACCTTTTGATAACGGATTGACTGAGCATGAACTTGATCATGTTATGGTTGGTTATTATAGTGATGAACCAAAAATTAACAACGATGAGGTTGAAGCTTGGAAGTGGATGAGTATTGAGGCAGTGAAGCAAGATATGGAAATCAATCCTGGAATTTACACAGTTTGGTTTAAAATAATTTTCGATGAGTTTTATCATTTTCTAGAAGATCATAAGATATGAGAGTCACAGTAAGCAGGAAAGCTCATTTTAATGCAGCTCACAGACTGTATCGTAAAGATTGGTCAGACGAACAAAATCAGAAAGTTTTTGGTAAATGTAATAATCCTAATTTTCACGGACACAATTATGAGTTAATTGTGGGCGTAACTGGAAATATCAATCCTGAGACGGGATATGTTATCGATATAAAAGACTTATCAGATATTATTTTTGAAGAGATAGAAACTAAATTTGATCATAAAAATTTAAATTTAGATGTTCCTGAATTTGAAAATTTGAATCCGACTGCAGAAAATATAGTAGTGGTTATTTGGAATAAAATTAGAAAAAGAATTGACTCGAAAAATGATTTGGAAGTCACACTCTATGAAACGCCAAGAAATTTTGTAACATTCAAAGGATAATTATGCAACAAGGATTAAAAGTAGGAGATAAATTGCCTTTATTTGGAGCAAAAGACCAAAAAGGAGAAGATTTTTATATTGCTTCAGTTTTAGAGAAAAAAGTTTTAGTGATATATTTTTACCCAAAAGATGATACGCCAGGATGTACAAAGCAAGCTTGTTTTTTTAGAGATCAGTACGAAGAATTTAAAGATTTAGGAGCAGAAGTTATAGGAATAAGTGGCGATAGCGTTGCAGCTCATAAAAAATTTGCTCACAAATATGATTTGCCTTTTACATTGTTGTCAGATAATGATAAAAGCATCCGAAAATTGTTTGGTGTGCCAACTAATTTTTTAGGCTTAATTCCTGGCCGAGTAACTTATATAGTAGATAAAAAAGGAATAGTGAAAATGATTTATGACAGTATGGATGCAGAAAGCCATTTCCCAAAGGTGGTTGAAGCAGTAAAAAACTTAATTTAATGGAAGTTTACCCTTTAATATTTAAACCTATATTGAAAGATAGAATTTGGGGAGGAACCAAATTGTCTTCAGAGTTAAATAAAGAAATTTCAACAAAAACAACAGGGGAAAGTTGGGAAATATCAACAGTTCCAGGAGATATAAGTGTTGTGGCTAATGGGATTTATAAAGACACAAATTTAAATGAATTAATAGAGCAGTATCCTGAAAAGCTCCTAGGAAAGAAAATTTATGAAAAATTTGGGTTGGATTTTCCTTTACTTTTTAAATTTTTGGATGCCAAGGATGATTTGTCAATTCAATTGCATCCTAACGATGAATTGGCTAAAAAGCGCCACAATTCGTTTGGAAAGACAGAAATGTGGTATGTTATGCAAGCCGATGATAATGCCAGACTAATTGTTGGTTTTAAAGAGAAATCTTCACCCGAAGAATATTTAAAAAATTTAAATAATAAAACATTAGTTTCTATTCTTGATCAAGTTCCTGTAAAGAAAGGAGATGTGTTTTTTTTGGAAACAGGAACAATTCATGCAATTGGGGCTGGTATTGTAATTGCAGAGATTCAGCAGACTTCTGATATAACGTATAGAATTTACGATTTTGACCGTAAAGATGTAAACGGCAACACTCGTGAGCTTCATGTTGATTTAGCTTTAGAGGCTATAAATTATGATGTTGTTGAAGCTAAAAAAGAATATTCATTATTTGAGAATAAGAGTAATGAGGTAGTTAAATGCCCTTATTTTACAACAAATGTGATTCCGTTAAATGGAAAGTTAGTTAAAGTGAAAAACGACGATTGTTTTGTAGTATATATGTGTACCGAAGGTGAATTTTCGATTAACTATAATAATCATAATTTTGAATTTAAAAAAGGAGATACAATTTTATTACCATCAGTATTGTCTGAATTTCAATTGATTGGACAAGCAAATTTATTAGAAATCACAGTAGAGTAGTACATATTACAAAGAATAATTGTACTTTTGCAACCAAAATTTAAAATACATAAAAATGGGAAGTGTTAAAAACTTAAAAAAAGACATCAACTTTGTAATGGGTGATATCATTGAAGCAGTTTATTTATATGAAATGACTACTACTGGTAAGCCATCTGATGCGACTAATGCAATTATTGAAGAAGTGATTGCTACTTTCGACGGATTAATTACTAATGTTAATGCTAAAAACGTTGAGAATAAAAAGGCACATTTCAAACAAATTAATAAAGATTTAGAAGTAGCTGCTAATCAATTGGTTGATAAAATCAACGCATTATAGTAGTAAAAAAATCAATAAAATTAGGGTGTAAGTGTTTGGAAGTTTAAAAAACTCCATTATATTTGCACCCGAAATGAGTCGCCGGTGTAGCTCAGCTGGCTAGAGCAGCTGATTTGTAATCAGCAGGTCGTGGGTTCGAGTCCCTCCATCGGCTCAATTTTTTTCAAAATAATGATACACTTTGCCGGTGTAGCTCAGCTGGCTAGAGCAGCTGATTTGTAATCAGCAGGTCGTGGGT
>CBFHBH010000101.1:0-7240 GCA_965653735.1 uncultured Flavobacterium sp.
CACCTTTTTTATTTTGTCAAAGCACCTCATCAACAGAATTGACTAATGAAAAACTAAAGAAACTTATTGCGCCGGAAAAAAAGAAGGTAAATGCATCTCGCACTTCGGGCAAAATATCTATTGATGGAATTATTGACGAATCGAGTTGGCAAAATGCTGAAATTGCTGGAGATTTTGTAATGCACAATCCTGACAACGGAAAACCTTTAGCTTATGAAAAAAGAACTGAGGTTAAGGTTTTATATGATGATGATGCAATATATATAGGCGCAATGATGTATGATGATGAACCACAAAAAATAATGCGCGAAATTACACAACGAGATGATGATGGTTCAACAGATTTTTTTGGTGTAAGTGTTAACGGTTATAATGATGGTCAACAAGAGTTTCGTTTTTTAGTAACTGCTGCTGGTGTACAATGGGATGCAAATGCAAATTCTACAACTGGAGAAGATACAACTTGGGATGCCATTTGGGAAAGCAACGTAAAAGTTACTGAACAAGGTTGGTCAGCAGAATTTAAACTACCATATTCTGCATTACGATTTTCAAAAGACAAAGAAAAAGTTTGGGGCATTCAATTCTTTAGACAATTACGAAGATACAGACAACTCTACACATGGAACTATGTTGATAACAACAAAGGAACTTTTGAACAACAGTCAGGAATATTAAACGGAATTACAGACATTAAAACCCCTACACGCCTTTTCTTTTTCCCTTATTCATCTTTCTATGAAAACACAAATAAAATAAGTGGATCAGAATCTCAATTCAAATTAGGAATGGATATTAAATATGGTATAAGTGACGCTTTTACTCTTGACGCTATTTTAATTCCTGATTTTGGCCAAACAGCTTTTGATAACAAAATTCTAAATCTTGGTCCCTTTGAACAACAATTAAATGAGAACCGACCATTTTTCACTGAAGGCACTGATTTATTCAATAAAGGAAATTTATTTTACTCTCGACGAATTGGAGGCAGACCTTCTTTGAGAAGAGGAAAACTAGAAGAAATTAAAAATGAAAATGAAGTCTTGGAAGATGACTATCCTGAAAAAATTAATCTCCTTAATGCCATAAAAATATCAGGAAGAACAAAGCAAGGGCTTGGAATAGGATTTCTTAACGCGATTACCGAAAAAACTGAGGTAACAATGTTAAATGAAAAAAGCCAAGAAAGAAGAAGACAAACTGTTGAACCTCTTGCAAACTATAACATTATAACGTTAGATCAACGATTCAATAAAAACTCATCCGTTACATTTGTAAATACCAATGTAGCCAGAAATGGAGAATTTAGGGATGCTAATGTTTCTGCACTTGTATTTGACTTAAATACCAAAAAAAATACCTATAATTTATCAGGAGACTTTAAGTACAGCAAGGTAAATGAATTTAGAGATGATCCAAACAAAGAAGGAATTAATACTTCCCTGAAATTTGCTGAAACAAGTGGTAAAATTCGCTTTAGCGTAACTGGAAACTATGTAACCAAAAAGTTTGACAACAACGATTTAGGAATTAATTTCCAGACAAACTTCCTTGGAACATATGGAAACATAAACTATAGAATTTTAAAACCAAGCAGTATATTCAACACATTCTATTCAAACATGAATATAAACACACAAATTGAAAACACAACAGGTAAATTGCAAGGTGCGAATGTGAATTTCAATTTTGATGCTACTTCAAAAGACAACGACGGTTTTGGAGCTGGGGTATTCATTAGGCCAACTAAAGTCTACGATTTTTATATGCCGCAAGTAGACAAACGTTATGTACAACTACCAGAATATTATGAAGTATGGGCATATCTTTCATCAAACTATAATAAAAAATTTGCTATAGATTTTAACCCTTGGGGAGGCACAACATCAGAACTTGGAAGAAACAGCTATGGTTTCAATATAAGTCCAAGATACCGTTTTAGCAACAAAGTATCAATGGTTTTAGGTTATGACTATTTTAAAGAAGCAAATACCATAGGTATGTATGACAATGATGACATTACAAATATAATTTTCGAAAAAAGAAATGTAACCACTTCAACTCTTTCATTAAGAAGCAAAATAGCCATCAACAACAAAATGACAATCAATATTAATTCAAGATACTACTGGAGCTATGTAGAAAGCAAAGATTTTAAAAAATTAGAAGACGATGGTGACCTTACATATACTAATTACACTGATTTAGGTAGTCAAGATTTCAGTTCATGGAATTTAGATTGTTCTTACTCTTGGTGGATAGCTCCAGGTAGCCAATTAAATGTATTATACCGTAACAATTCATCTAATTTTAACGGAGGCCTTTCACGCATCGATAAAGATTTCTCAAGAAACTTTAATAATTTGTGGGGAGATAATTTAAATCATACTTTCTCTGTTAGCTTACGTTACTTTTTAGACTTCAACCGAGTTAAAAACTGGATATAATTTTTTATTTTTGGAGCTATTTCCTGCTGTCCGTTATATCTTTTCATTATCATTTCGAGAACCTCAATGAAAATAAAAAGGATGTCACTTCCATCAGGGCTAAATAACTTATCATGAACAAAAAAGTAATTTTAATGATACTAGATGGATGGGGAAAATCTCCAGACCCAAAAGTATCTGCAATCGATAATGCCAATACTCCATTTATTGACAGTTTATACACAAAATACCCAAATGCAACACTTCGCACCGATGGCTTAAATGTAGGATTACCCGAAGGTCAAATGGGGAACAGCGAAGTAGGACATATGAATTTAGGAGCGGGTCGAATTGTATATCAAGACTTGGCAAAAATAAATTTAGCCGTTCAAAACAAAACTCTTAATCAAGAGAAAGTATTAAACGATGCCTTTGCCTATGCTAAAGGAAACAATAAATCTGTTCACTTTTTAGGATTGGTTTCAGATGGAGGCGTGCATTCACATACAGATCACTTAAAAGGGTTATTAGATGCTGCTCAAGATTTTGGATTAAACAATGTATTTATTCATGCTTTTACAGATGGTCGTGATGTTGATCCAAAATCAGGCGTAAAACACATAGAAGATTTACACAATTACTGTCAAAAATCATCTGCAAAAATTGCTTCTATTATTGGTCGTTATTATGCAATGGACAGAGATAAGCGTTGGGAACGTGTAAAAAAAGCTTATGATCTAATCGTTAACGGAGTTGGGAAACATGCGACAAATCCTGTTACAAGCATTAACGAAAGTTATGCAAACAACATTACAGACGAATTTATTGACCCAATTGTAATTACAAATAACGACAATACACCATTAACCACAATTAAAGATGGCGATGTTGTTATCTTCTTCAACTTCCGTACAGATAGAGGTCGTGAGTTAACCGAAGTACTTTCACAAGTAGATATGCACGAAGAAAACATGCACAAACTAGACTTGTATTATGTTACCATGACAAATTACGATGACACATACAATAATGTACATGTAATTTATGATAAAGATAATATCACTGAAACCCTAGGCGAAGTTGTAGCTAAAGCTGGCAAAAAACAAATCAGAATAGCTGAAACTGAGAAATACCCACACGTTACATTTTTCTTTTCGGGCGGACAAGAAGAACCTTTCGAAGGTGAATCACGTATTTTAAGAAATTCACCAAAAGTAGCAACTTATGATTTAAAACCAGAAATGAGCGCTTTTGAATTAAAAGATGCTTTGGTTCCTGAACTTGAAAAAGGAGAAGTAGATTTTGTTTGTCTAAACTTTGCTAATGGTGATATGGTTGGTCATACTGGCGACATGCAAGCCGCAATCAAAGCTTGCGAAGCAGTAGATATTTGTGTAAAAGAAGTGGTAGAAACTGCTTTAGAAAACAATTACACTACACTTCTTATTGCAGATCACGGAAATTGTGACACTATGATAAATCCAGATGGAACACCCAATACCGCACATACTACAAATCCAGTTCCCTTAATTTTAATAGACAAAGATTTAAAGACAATCAAAGATGGTGTATTAGGCGATATTGCCCCAACAATACTTGAATTAATGGGTATAAATAAACCTAAAGCGATGACACAAAATTCACTTTTATAATACTATGAAAAATATATCTTTATTATTACTTTCTTCAATATTATTTATTGGATGTAAAACAAAAAAAATACAGGAACAACCAACTATTCCTCAGGAAATAAAACAAGAAGCCAAAACTGAAGAACCTAAAGAAGTCATGCTTATTGGACAACATTCAAAATCTGATTTACAACAAGAACCTTATGCTACATGGTTTAATCCCGAAGAAGCTTCTTATGTTCCCAATCAGGAAACTTTGTTTTCTCTTAGAAATTTAAATCAAGATTATACGATTACAATTTTTATGGGAACATGGTGCGATGATAGTAAACAGCAAGTTCCTCGTTTTTATAAAATTTTAAATGCAATAGATTTTGATTTATCCAAAGTAAGACTAATCACAGTAGATAGATCTAAAACTACACCTGAAAAATTTGAAGACGGACTTAATATAACCAATGTTCCAACATTCATTTTTTACAAAAACGGAAAAGAACTTCACAGAATAGTAGAAACTCCTGTAGAATCTTTAGAGAAAGATATGTTCAAAATAGTTACTGGACAACCTTACAAACACGCATACGAGAATTAAATTTAGTATTCTAAAAAATCATTTTAGCTAAAGTTTATATTAGCAACAAAAAAACATAATAAATTAAAAATCAATTAATTAAACCACTTGAAAAAGTGGTTTTTTTTTATTAAACAAAAGTTAAACATTCTTAAATAATAGTAATACTATTATTTTAGTTTGTAAGTTTGTTGATATTTAATTTTAACTATGAAAAATCTCTTATCAAATATCAAAATAGCAGTTAATAATAAATTATATATAAAAGACCCAGAAACTTCCGAACTGGGTAAAAAGATTATAGAAAATAGCATTTTATTGATTGATGAAGTAGGGTTTGAACAATTTACCTTTAAAAAATTGGGAGAAAGAATCCAATCCAATGAAAGTTCTATATACCGCTATTTTGAAAATAAACACAAACTTCTCGTATATCTTTCTTCTTGGTATTGGACATGGATTGACTATAATTTAGTTTTTTCAACAGCCAATATTACCAATCCCGAAGAAAAATTAGAAAAAGCGATACGCATTGTAACACAAAATATCACAGATGACGTGAACACTCCACATATCAACGAGGCTATTTTAAATAGAATTATAATTTCAGAATTTACAAAAACCTTCTTAACAAAAGAAGTAGATGAAGAAAACAAAGAAGGCTTTTTTTTAGTTTACAAATGTGTCGTTAACCGCTTGGTTGGAATAATCCATGAAGTCAATCCAGACTATACTTATTCTAAAAGTTTGGCCTCATCAATAGTTGAAGGTGCATTACATCAACATTTTTTGAAACAGCATTTCAAAACCATCACAAACTTTAAAGAAACAGATGATATTTCAGTCTTTTATATTGATCTAGCAAAAAAAGCAGTAGTATGACACCAATAGAACGTTTTAAAAACCTCATCAAATTAGACCGTAAAGATATTTACCAGATATTTTTATACGCCATTTTCGCGGGAATCATAAGTCTGTCTTTACCTCTTGGGATACAATCTATTGTAAATTTTATTCAGGCAGGGAAAGTTAGCACTTCATGGATGGTACTGGTTTTTATGGTGCTTATAGGAGTAACACTCGTGGGAGTAATGCGTATTATGCAATTTCGAATTACAGAAAACCTTCAACAAAAGATTTTCGTCAGAGCTTCTTTCGAATTTGCATATCGCTTTCCAAGAATAAAACAAAGTGAATTTTACAACGAATATCCTCCAGAATTAGCTAATCGTTTTTTTGATACCTTAAATGTTCAAAAAGGAGTTTCTAAACTATTATTAGACATTTCAACCGCTTTATTACAGATTCTATTTGGTATTCTACTACTTTCACTCTACCATTCCTTTTTTATATTCTTCGGAATGGTACTTTGTGGGTTGTTATACCTTATCTATCGAATGAATTTCCAAATAGGTTTAGAAACCAGCTTAAAAGAATCAAAATACAAGTACAAAGTAGCGCATTGGCTACAAGAAATCGCACGCAATCATATCAGTTTTAAAAACAACAAACTATTCCTATTCTCATTAGAGAAAAATGACCATTTGGTTTCAGAATATTTAGCACAGAGGGAAAGTCATTTCAAAATTCTTAGAAAACAATTCATTCAACTTGTAGGTTTTAAAATTTTACTAACCGCTGGTTTGTTAATCATTGGAGGAATTTTAGTACTCAACCAACAAATGAATATAGGACAATTCGTAGCTGCAGAAATTGTTATTTTGAGCATTATCGCTGCCGTTGAAAAGCTATTCTCAGGACTAGAATTATACTACGACGTACTTACTTCTTTAGAAAAACTTGGCACCGTAGTAGACAAAGAAGTAGAAAACCTAACTATTGAAAATGCTCTTTATAAAATTAATAACGACACACCTATAACCATAGCCACCAAAGATTTATCGTTTCAATATAAAGGAGCTGATGTTCCTACTTTACAAAACATCAATCTGAAAATAAATCAAAATGATAAAGTTTTAATTAAAGGTGATAATGGTGCCGGTAAAACAACTCTTGTTCGACTTTTAGCCAGAATCATTGAACCCACTTCAGGAAGTATTTATTTAAACGAGACCAATTATAAAAAATATTCATTAGATGAGTTCAGATCAAACATTGGTGTAATTACCTTAAACGAGGCTCCCTTTGAAGGAACAATTTTAGAGAACATAACCTATAACAACCCAAATATCACTATAGAAAAAGTAACAGAAGTTTTAGAGATTGTTCAATTAACAGAAGTGATCAAAAACTTACCCAATGGACTAGACACGCATCTATTCCCTGAAGGAAAGCAAATCAATTCATCAGTGGCTCAAAAAATTGTTTTGGCCAGATGTATTATTCAAAACCCAAAGATATTATTCCTAGAAGACCCTGTAGATAAATCTGATGATAAATCTGCAAGAGAAATAATTGATTATTTAACATCTCCAAAAAACAACTGGACACTGGTGGTAATCAGTAAAAACAATTACTGGGAACAAAAATGTAGTAAAGTATTCACGATCAACAACGGTAAATTACAATAAGAATCTACTATGCTTAACATCACAAACAATAGAATCGAAAAATCAGTAAACTTGAACAAATACAGGTCTGCTAAAATTTTT
>CBFHBH010000102.1:0-7182 GCA_965653735.1 uncultured Flavobacterium sp.
CACAGGACAAGGCTTTGGAGAATCTGAACCAAAAGTATTATGTGGTGATAATTGTACTGAAGAAGAGTATGCTCAAAACCGTCGTTCAGAATTTATGATAGTTAAGAAATAATTCTTTTATAACAAATAAAAACCCATCCTTGTGATGGGTTTTTTTATTTACAATTGTTTATAATATTCAACTTAAATGCTAAAAATGGTCTAATTATTTTTAATTGAAGAAAGCTTAAAGAGACTTGAAAACTTTTGAAGACAAGAACTAATCGAGATGATACATTAGTAAAAATTACCAATTAAATTTATTTCTTCAAATTACAATTTTAATTTACGAACGATAAATTCAAGTTTAGCAATTTTTAATTTTTAAGGTGTGTACTTCTATAATTTTTATTTGTTGATATAAAAGAAAAAGCCACGCAATTGCGTGGCTTTATATAAATAATTTGAGCTTATTATATCTTAGTTAGTTTACTTTAACATTATCAACTCGCCATTGTGCAGCAGTTGTAGTGTTTGAAGTATATCTAAATGCAATTCTTACATTAGGCTTTCCTACATAAGAATTCAATGAAATATTTCCTGAATTTAACCAAGCCGTACTTGTTGCTAAATTTACAGTTAATTTTGTCCATGTACCTCTAGAAGGTGATCCTGCAAGATAGTTTGTTGATACGTATACTTCTAAAGCATTTCCTGCGAAAGGTCTTGAAGTATCAAAAGATAGTGTAGCTGTAGAAAGACTGCTTAAATCAAAAATTGGAGAAATTAACCAATCATCATTCTCTTTTGCACCACTTGAAAATCCATTCATGTCAGCACATCTTCCTGGGTTTCCATTTGTAGTGTTTAAATTCCAAACTTGAGAACCTACAACGCTAACTTTTGCCCAATTGTTCCAGTCTGTAGTGAATGATTCATTAAAAGGAAGTGTTGCATGAGGAATAACTCTTTCGTTAGTTAATCTAATGTCAGATTCATAGCGAACCATAAATTGAAAATCAGTATTATATTTTGACAAAACACCTCTAACTTTTCCGCTTCCGAAAGGAACTACATTACCAGTGAATGGCGCAAAACTACTAAAACGTATTATTCTAGAAGAACCACCTGTTGTTGTAGTTGGCATAAGCATATGATTTGTAGCACCACCTCCAGAATCAACATCATAATATGTTCTATATAATGAGTCATCAGCAAATTGAACTTGCTCTAAATCGATTAAAGTATTTTGGTTTGCATCAGTAAAGGCAGTTGCTAATGGTAGAGTTCTTACCATGCTTTCTTCACTTACTACTGTTGCAGATGGGAATAAATGATTTCTCCATTTGTTAACTGGTATTCTTCCAATTGAACCTTCAAAAGGGTATCCAATTTGCATCGAACCATATACTTTAGCAATATATAAACCTTTCAATTTAATGTAAATTTTTCTACCAGGATTGAATCCTTCAATAAATAAACTCACATCATCAATAGGCACACTAAAACCTACAGGATTTCCAGTTGTAGGAATTGTTTGAAAAGATACTGATTTGTAAAAATTTCCATTTTTATCACTTGAAGTTACATAAGCTTCGATAATATCGTCACCAGTATACTCTGTAGGAGTAGTTGTAGCAGCAGTATTTATGTCTTCTACAGTTTTAGTAGGAGTCATTACATATGTTTTTAACGGCTCAGTAGGCTCATCAAAATCTTCTTTTACACAGCTAGTAAAAATTCCAGCTGCAAAAGCTACCAAAAATATTGGTTTAATAAATATATTCTTCATAACAACTGTTTTATTAATTATAAACTTTAACATTATCGATTTGGTATGAACCATCAATAGCAGCATTAGTACCACCCTTTACTTTAAAAGCAATGTAAGCTTTTCCAGTATACGTTGACAAATCTATTACGCCAGATTTTATAAACTGAAAATATGTGCTTGATGTTGTAGGCAATGTAGCTTGTAAAGTTGTCCAAGTAGCTGTGGTTACATTTGTACCATCAAAATCAGTAGAAATTAGTGCTTCTAATGAATTTGAAGCACTTGTAACGTAGGCTTGTGCAGATTCGAAAGTAAGTTTCTCACCATCTTGTTTGTCTAAATCAATTGCTGGTGAAATTAACCATGCAACATTAACTGCTTCACCTGATAGATAAGATGAAAATTCGGCATATAGATTACCACTATATTCTTGGGTTTTCCATTTTACAGTTCCAGTTTCTGCAAAGTTTGTCCATCCTGGAGTAGCAAGAGTAACATTATCCACACCACCCTTTGAAAAATCTTCATTAAGGATTAGTGGCTTAAGGTTAGGCATAGTAATGTCGTCCTCAGGAGAACAACTGTTTAAACCTAATGTAGAAGCTACTAATGCTACAAAAAGAGTAATTTTATTTGTTTTCATAACAATATGCTTTTAGAAGTTAATGTAAACGTTAACGAAATATGTTCTTCCGTAACCGTAAAAATATTTAGGAGCGAATGCAGGTGTACCACTTGATACATCTTGATTTAACTCTCTAAAGTTTGCATTTCTTGCTTGTTCAAAACCACCTGTTTTGTATTTAGTATCAAGAACATTGTTAATTGAGGCAAAGAAACCAAAAGTGTTGCCTGCAACTCTCCAAGATTTACCACCTGTTAAATTTACTAAATAAAAATCATCAAATTTCTCTTGTTTTAATAATTCTGCAGCTCTTTCTTGAGTAGCTTCTGGGAAAGGATCTCCATTAGCGTCTAAAGGATTTTTAAAGAAATTATCTGTTCTTAATAAAGAAGAAATATCTAAATAATTATTTGCTAAATAGTTTCCATTTGCTCCAATCCACCAGAATTTAGGGTCTCTATACTCAATACCAAAAGAAGCAGCAGTTTGTGGTCCACCTGATAATCTATAACCTTTCAAATGAGCTCTACCAAAATCAATAGTTGGATTAGTATTTGTAGATGAAGCTAAATTATCGTTATTAAGTGTTACATGAGGATCATTATTATAAGTATACTCTCCATATGCAGCGTTAGCAGTTAACTTAATTGTTGATGTAAGTTGGTATTCAATTCCTAATTCACCACCAATGTTTAATTTTTCGATATCTGTTACAGATTCAGCAACGAATGCATCACCACCATCACCACCATCATCTCCAAAAATACCTTCACCAAAGAAGAATGAAGTTTCTGAAGCATTTTGAGTTTTTGAATAATAACCTGTTAATCTTGATTTGAATTTAGGAGTTCTAATTATATAACTAGCGTCAACACTTGTTATTTTTTCGTTTTTAACACCTTCAAGAACATTGTCATTTAATCTTGCATTAGGGAATACATCTCTTAAATTAGGAGCTTGAGTCATGTAAACTCCATTTAAGCTTAACATATGTTTTCCAGTAATTTTATAAACTAAACCTCCTTTGAAACCGAAGTTTTCAAAATTTTGTTTATCACTTTGACCAAATGAATTTGTAGGATATAATCCATTTCTGTATAAACCTTCTCTTCTATATTCGTTACGGCTATACGTTTGAGCTAAGTAAAAATCAATGATGTTGTAGTTAAATTTGAATTGAGTAAACGCATTAAATGTGTTCGCTAATAAATTATAGTTATATCCAAATGCGTCTCCTACAACTACATTTCTATTAGGATTGTTTAAGTCAGATTGTTGTTCTGAACCACTTTGGAAATTATCGTAATCTTTAAAATATTCACCCCCTAATAAGTCTAATAAATTTTGGAAGTTGTGTGATTTTAATTTTCTAAAAGTTGCACCAGCGTTTACTGAAATATTATCAGCCACTTGAGAGTTTAAAATAGTATTGGCAACCCATAGTTTATCATCTGTTCTGTCTTCATATAAAATGTATGAACTGTTTTTTTCTATACCGTCAGGGTTAGTGTTTGCTGCATACATTGCATCCCAGTTCAATTGTCTTTGTGTGTAGAATCTTGCGTCGTTTGCTAAAGCAACGTTTGCAGGATCATCACCTTGCCAATCTGAGTAATCAGATAAGCTGTATCTTGAAGTATAATAACTTGGTAAGTTTTGATAGTAAGTAGGATCAGGGTTTCTTGCTCCTTGATAATCTATACGACTATTACCAATGCTACCAGTTTGGTGCATTAAGTTAGTATTTAAGTTTGTTTTATCAGTAATTTTCCAATAGTGACTTAACATTAAAATTGGTTCTTCTAATCTTTTAACACGAGAATTTCTTTTTTCTCCGTTTTGCCATCCCCAGTAAGAGTTGTATTCAATACCAGCAATTCTATTTACTTCGTCAGTATTAGGAGAGTTTTTTCCTCTGCTGTTTAATCCATAAATAGAAGTGAAGTTTAACGCATGTCTATCGCCAAGTTTTTTCTCAACACTTGCAAAGAATGAGTTAGCACTGTATGTTGTTCCTTCAAAGTAACCTTCTTGAGCCCATCTTCTACTGGCAGAAACAACAAATGCCCATCCATCTTTGTTAACTCCTGAGGCGTGAGTCCCCATCATTCTCCAGTTATAGTTAGTGTTTGTTCCTGAAAATGAAATTCTTGATCCAGGTCTATAAATAGAAGCTCTAGTGTTTATTTCTTGTGTTCCTAAGATACCACCGAAAGTATAATCAGATGGTGCAGACCCCATAGTAAATTCTTGGTTTCTCGTTGCATCATTTAATCCTCCCCAGTTACCCCATTGTGGTCTACCATCATAAATTTTGTTCATTGGAACACCATTAATCATTGTAGTAGAGTACTGATTGTCAAGGCCTCTAACTCTAAATCTAGCTTGACCCCAATTAAAAGCGGCAGCTTGTTGAAATGCGTCACGAGAAGCTTGTAATAAACCAGAAGTACTTTCTGATCCACTGTTGTCATCACCTAAATCGTTTTCAGTGATAGTAACCAAACTAATTTGTTGTTCCGTTGTTTGAGAATCATCTTCTAAAACAATAATTCCTAAATCAAGAATTTGGTTTTTAACAATTTCAATTGGTAATAATTGCTCTTTATAACCATCACTTTTAATTCTCAGTAATTGGCTACCAACAGCAACTTCTTTAATAATAAATTTACCTTCAGCATCTGTAAGCTGAGTTAAATTTGTGTTTTGAATTGATGCTACCACGTTACGTAATGGATTTTGAGTTTTAGCATCAATTACCTTTCCAGAAATTCCAGTAGGTTGCTGTGCAAAAACAAAAAAAGCATGCAATACAAACAGTGTACTTAAGACAAGTTTTTTCATAAATAAAATTAAATTAATTTACTTTTTCCTACCCATTTTTAAAAAGCAGGGCGACAAATGTACATTTTTTAATAATATTATTTACTTTTGGCGAGAAAATTGTAACTGATTTTACAAAAAAATAATGTAAATATATGAAAATTAGAAGTTTTATTTACCTGTTTATCATGATGATAGGTTTTTCTGCAACGGCACAGCAGGCTAAAAAATTTGCCTTGCAAACCGTGGCTTTTTATAACTTTGAAAATTTATTTGACACCATAAATGGACCAAATAACGATGAAGAATGGTTAGCTGACGGCGCACAAAATTGGACCGGAAAAAAATATAAGAAAAAACTTGAAAATTTAAGTCGTGTTTTATCAGAAATTGGTACAAATGACCAACAAAAAGCTTCTCCAGTGTTAATTGGAGGATGTGAAATCGAAAACAGAGGTGTTTTAGAAGATTTAATTAAACAACCTAATCTAATTGATAAAGATTATGGAATTGTACATTTTGACTCACCTGATAAGCGTGGTATTGATGTGGCTTTATTGTATCAAAAAAAGCACTTTCAACCTACAAGTTATGTAAATGTACCTCTATACATTTATAATAAGAAATCTTCTTCAAAAGAGAAAAAGGAAGATGAAGAAAAAACAGATGATGCTGTTAGTGTGGACAACTCTACAAATAGAGTATTTACAAGAGATCAGTTATTAGTAACTGGATTACTAGATGGAGAAGAAATAAACATTATTGTTAATCACTGGCCATCTCGTTCTGGAGGTGAGAAAAAAAGTAGCCCTTTCCGTGAAGCAGCTGGAAGATTAAACAGACAAATTATCGACTCTATCATTAAAATTAAACCTCATGCTAAATTTATTACTATGGGAGATTTAAATGATGGATCATATAATAAGAGTGTGAAAGTTGAGCTAGGAGCAAAACTTAAAAAAACAGAATTAGAAGCACCTAGAGATATCTATAACCCATTTGAACAAATGTTTAAAGAAGGTAATGCTACACTTTTCCATAGAGATGCAGGTGATATTTTTGACCAAATCATGGTGTCTGAACAGTTTGTTAATGCTAATTATACGTCTTGGACATATTGGAAAGCAGGAATTTACAATAAACCATATTTAATTCAAAAAGATGGTCAATATAAAGGGTATCCACTTCGACATACAGCTAATGAAATTGGATTTAGCGATCACTTCCCAGTATACATTTATCTCATAAAAGAATTCAAATAATAATTAATCCCGACTCGTTCGGGATTTTTTATTTTATAACTTTACTTTAAAAAAATAAACATGTCAATTCAAAAACCATTCAACCTTAATAAATGGATAGAGGAAAATAGACACCTTCTAGTTCCCCCAGTTGCAAACAAAAATTTATATATAGAGTCAGACGATTATATTGTAATGATTGTTGGAGGGCCAAATGCCCGTAAAGATTATCATTATAATGAAACCGAGGAATTATTTTACCAACTTGAAGGAGAAATCACAGTTTACATTCAAGAAAATGGAGAAAAAAAGGCAATGAAGTTAGGACCAGGTGATATGTATCTACATCCTGGGAAAGTGCCACATTCACCTAATCGTACTGAAGGTTCTATTGGTTTAGTTATCGAAAGAAAAAGAACCGAAGGAAAAGATGGTTTGTTGTGGTTTTGTGATAACTGCAACCATAAATTACATGAAGTTTATTTTGGATTAAACGATATCGAAAAAGATTTTCTACAACACTTTAAGGACTTCTATACCTCTGAAGAAAAAAGAACCTGCACTAAATGTGGTACAGTAATGGAGACTGATCCAAGATTTATGAAGTAGCAATTTCCTGCTTTACACTTTAGTTTTTTCATAAATAGCAACAATAGTAGGTGATTCCAAGAGCTCCTATTGTCGCTTTGCAATCACCACAATTGCAAACTACTTATTTCAAAAAGCTATCGTTTCAATCA
>CBFHBH010000103.1:0-7106 GCA_965653735.1 uncultured Flavobacterium sp.
TTACTCCAGCCCCTACGCTGGCTGCGTTATAATCCTGATTTCCAATTTCACCTTTACTTCCAGTAAATAACTTGGTGTATTGAACAGAGAAGTTCCAGTTTCGATTATGCCAACCCATTTCTGGTTTTATGTAAAAACCACCATCGGGTCTGTCAACATCACTGTTACTTGCCACTTTTTTATCTCCCACTAAAAACCCATACCCAATATCAGATCCAATGTAGAAACCTGTTTTGCCAGGATAGATGTGAATTAAACCAGCCACTGGGACAATTCCAAAGTCATTATTTTTAATTCCGTCGTTATCTTTTCCAAAAAAATGATTATAACCTGTTGCAACACCCAAACCAAATCCTGGCACAATTAAGTTTTGATAAGCAAGGTCAACACCTGCATTAGCAGTTGCGTTTGTCGATGGTAATGCAACACCACCATTAACTCCTGCTTTAATCATATTATGCATTTTTTCATTTTGAGCTATCATTGTACTTGCCATTAACAACCCTAATCCTAAAATTAAATTTTTCATCGTTTTCATAATTTCCAAATTTTAATGTTTTGATTACATGACAAAGATGCGACGACAAGTTGAGGTACTTCTTACATGATTTTTTGAGAATGTTATATAATTTTGAGAATTGAGTTTCAACTTTGTACTTTTGCACAACAACTATAACAAATGACAACGCAACAACTAATCGAACAAATTCAAATCAAAAAATCTTTCCTTTGCGTAGGTTTAGATGTTGATTTGACAAAAATTCCGCAACATTTACTAAGTACAGAAGATCCTATTTTTGAATTCAATAAAGCAATTATAGATGCAACGCATGATTTATGTGTGGCTTATAAACCTAATATTGCATTTTTTGAAGCATATGGAATAAAAGGATGGCAAGCTTTACAAAAAACAATAGCTTATATAAATCAAAACTATCCAGATGTATTTACAATTGCCGATGCTAAACGAGGCGATATTGGGAATACTTCTTCAATGTATGCCAAGGCTTTTTTTGAAGATTTAGAATTCGATTCGGTTACTGTGGCGCCTTATATGGGGAAAGATTCAGTAGAACCTTTTTTAGCTTTTGAAGGAAAACACACGATTATGCTGGCGCTAACATCAAATGAAGGTGCTTTCGATTTTCAAACGTTAAACGTAAACGGAAAAGAGTTATATAAACAGGTAATTGAAACATCAAAAACTTGGAAAAATTCTGAAAACCTTATGTATGTTGTGGGCGCAACAAAAGCTGAATATTTTACAGAAGTTAGAAAAATTGTTCCAGATAGCTTTTTATTGGTGCCAGGAGTTGGTGCTCAAGGAGGAAGTTTACAAGAAGTTTGCAAGTACGGTATGAATGCTAATGTTGGATTATTGATTAATTCTTCTCGTGGAATTATTTACGCTTCAAATGGAGATGATTTTGCCCAAAAGGCTAGAGAAGAAGCTTTAAAATTGCAACAAGAAATGCAACAAATTCTGAAAGCCTAATGAAACCAAATTTTATACTTCGTATAGCCGTTGCTATTATATTAATAATGCACAGCGTTCCGGGAATGTTTAATAACGGAATAAATGATTTTGGAAATCTTTATTTGAATGAAGTTGGTTTTGCTCCTTTTGGTTTAGCTCTTGCATGGAGTATTAAACTATCGCATCTAGTAGCTGCAATTTTATTACTTATAGATAAATATGTAAAACCAGCAGCAATAGTTACAATCTTAATCTTAATAGTTGGAATCTTTATGGTCCATTTGCCAGATGGTTGGTATGTAGTTGGCGGAGGTAGAAACGGAGTAGAATTCAACTTTTTGTTAATTGCAGTATTGATAGCTATAATGTTTCCAAATGGAATTACTTTAAAAAATAAAATATAATTTGAAATCTTTTATAGACCAAATAGGAAATCAACATACTTTCGAAAATTCACCACAACGAATAGTTTCATTAGTGCCTTCTCAAACAGAATTGTTATACGATTTGGGTTTAGAAGATAAAATTGTGGGAATTACTAAGTTTTGTGTGCATCCGTTTCATTTTAAATCTACAAAAACAATTGTTGGAGGAACTAAGCAAGTTAAGGTTGATAAAATAAAAGCTCTTCAACCAGATATAATTATCTGTAACAAAGAAGAAAATACTTTAGCAATTGTTGAGGAATTAAGTGAAATATGTCCAGTTTGGGTGACTGATATTTATACGATAGAGGATAACAATAAAATGATTGAGGACTTCGGGCAGCTTTTTAATGTTCGTACAGAATCTCAAAAATGGATTGATAAAATCAATTTCGCAAAACAAGATTTTCAAAATTTTATTAAGGATTACGAAACGCAAAGTGTAGCCTATTTTATTTGGGGAAAACCGTATATGGTTGCTGCTCAAGATACTTTTATAAATCATTTGTTAGAGCTTAATAAGTTTACAAATATTTATGCCAATCATGAAAAATATACTGGCCGTTATCCAGAGGTAATTGTGCAAAAAATGCGAATTCAAGGTGACCCTGATTTATTGTTTCTTTCTTCAGAGCCGTTTCCGTTTAATGATGAACATGCTTTCGAACTGGGCAGGTACACACATCATGCAAAAACTGTTTTTGTAGATGGAGAAATGTTTTCTTGGTACGGAAGCAGATTGGTAAAGGCTTTCGATTATTTCAAAAAACTTCGACTAAGAATTGGAGAATTGCACTTGCAACATGGTCATGACCATTAATCTGCTATATTTGTCAAAAAATAAGTCGTGATAAATTATACTGTTTACGAGAATCATTCAAGCACTCAGTGGGTAACATTTGTTCATGGAGCAGGTGGTAGTTCGTCTATTTGGTATAAGCAAATTAGAGAATTTCAGAAACATTTTAATGTTTTGGTTCTCGATTTGAGAGGTCATGGTGATTCTAAAAAAACTTCTTTTACGAAAAAATATACTTTCAAATCTATTGCTCAAGATGTTATAGAAGTGATTGATCATCTTAAAATTCAATCATCACATTTTGTTGGTATTTCTCTTGGTACAATTGTAATTCGTCAATTGGCAGAAATGTATCCTGAAAGGGTAAAAAGCATGATTATGGGTGGCGCTATTCTAAAAATGAATTTCCGTTCCCAAATTTTGATGAGAGTGGGGAATGTTTTCAAATATGTACTTCCTTATTTGGTGTTATACAAATTATTTGCTTTCATTATCATGCCAAAAGATAATCACAAACAGTCTCGTTTGTTGTTTATTAATGAAGCAAAAAAACTATATCAAAAGGAATTTATCAAGTGGTTTAAATTAACTGCTGAGATTAATCCAGTGTTAAGATGGTTCCGTCAAGTGGAATTAAATATTCCAACATTTTACATTATGGGGGAAGAAGATTATATGTTTTTGCCTTCTGTGAAAAAAGTGGTTGAAGCACATTATAAATAAAAAAGCCGGTATCAAGATACCGACTTTTTTGTAAACTAACCAAACCAAACAAAATTCTATGAATTTCTTATACAAAGGTCAGTATTTTTTTTGAATGCTATTGTTAAGATAATGTTATTATCTTATTGATTATGAAAATTTTAACTATTTCTTGTCTTGCAAAGCAAATACTCTTTTCAATAAATCAGAAGTTCTTGAAGCTATACTTGTTCTAATGTTTTTCTCTTCTACGGCAACCATTTTGAATACACCTTCCATAGCTTTATTTGTTGTGTAATCAGTTAAATCTGGATTTACTTTTTTAACTAATGGAATTGAGTTGTATTTGGTAATAATGTTTGTCCAAACTTTATCAGCACCAACTTTTGTAAATGAGTTTTTAATGACAGGATTAAATTTTCCGTACAAAGCAGTTGAAGTCGAGTTTTGTAAGTATGTTGTTGCAGAACGCTCATCACCTAAAAGGATATTTTTAGCATCAGTAAATGTCATTCCTCTAATAGCATCAACAAAAATTGGAGTAGATTCTTTTACAGCATCTTCTGCAGCTCTATTTAAAACTTTTAAACCTTCATCAGCTAATTTACCCATTCCAATGTCGCGAAGTCCTTTGTCAACTTTTTTTAATTCTTCAGGAAGTAAAATTTTAACTAATTCATTTTTGTAAAAACCATCAATCGCAGTTAGTTTGACTACTTGTTTGTCAATTCCATTGTTTAAAGCTTCTTTTAAACCAGAGGCAATTTCAAATTGTGATATGCCTTGTTCAGTAGGTAATTGATTAATTACTTGTTGCATTTCGGCACAGCCTGAAAATAAAGGAAGAGCTGCTAATAAAACGATAACTTTTTTCATGGTTTTACTTTTTATCTTGTAATGCAAATACTTTTACCAATAAGTCTGATGTTCTTGATTTGATATTAGTTCTGATATTTTTCTCTTCCACAGCTATCATTTTAAAAACACCGTCTAACGCTTTATTGGTCACATAATCGTTAATGTCAGGATTAACTTTTGATACCAAAGGTAAGCTATTGTATTTTTTGATAATGTTGTTCCAAATGACATCGGCTCCAACTTTTCCAATTGATTTTTGCACAACAGGATTAAATTTTGCATAAAGCGGATTTCTAGTAGAACCTTGTAAGTAATTTGTTGCAGCATCTTGGTTGCCAAGTAAGATGTTTTTAGCATCTGTAATTGTAATATTCTTGATCGCATCGACAAAAATTGGTGTCGATTCTTTTACAGCATCTTCGGCAGCTCTGTTCAAAGCTTTAACACCGTCATCTGCCAATTTAGACATTCCCATTTTACGTAAAGCTTTGTCTACTTTTTGAAGTTCTTCTGGCATTAAAATCTTTACTGCTTGATTTTTGTAAAAACCATCTGTAGCTGTTAATTTAGTTACTTGAACATCTACACCTTTGTTTAAAGCTTCTTTTAAACCAGCTGCAATGTCTAATCCTCCATCTTTTTTAGTGATTGAAGTAAGTTGTTCTTCTGCTTTTTTAAGTAAATCTTTTAATTGTGCGTTGCTCACAAATGGAATTAAAAATAATAGTAGGAATATCTTTTTCATATATAAAAATTTGGTTTACCAAAGGTAATCAAAGTCCATGCCTTTTTTTAAATCCTTACAGATTGATTTAATAAATGGAGTTGTTTTTTTAAGTAAAATGTAAAATGAACTCTAAATGGTGAGATAAATTTTACAGAAGTTTTGTAATGACTCTTTTTTATTCGTAATAATACAAAAAATAAGGCTTTTAATTTTTTAGAAATATGTAAATTGCAACACAAATTTATTACCATAACAATGGAACAAGTACAACCTTATCAACCAAAAAATAAAGTTAGAATTGTAACTGCGGCTTCGCTTTTCGACGGACATGATGCAGCAATTAATATTATGCGACGCATTATTCAGGCTACTGGTGTTGAAGTAATTCATCTTGGGCACGACAGAAGTGTGGAAGAAGTAGTAAACACAGCAATCCAGGAAGATGCAAATGCTATTGCAATGACTTCTTATCAAGGGGGTCACAACGAATATTTTAAATATATGTATGATTTGCTCAAAGAAAAAGGAGCTGGTCATATCAAAATCTTCGGAGGCGGTGGTGGTGTAATCCTTCCTTCTGAAATTTCTGAATTACACGAATATGGTATAGAAAGAATCTATTCACCAGATGACGGACGTGAATTAGGATTACAAGGAATGATTAATGATTTAGTACAACGTTCTGATTATCCTGTTGGACAAGTGTTGAATGGTGAAGTAAATCATTTGGAAGATAAAAATCCGACAGCAATCGCTCGTGTGATTTCTTCTGCAGAAAATTTCCCAGAAGTCGCAAAACCTGCTTTAGAAAAAATTGCTAAAATAAATCAAGACAGTAAAACTCCGGTGCTAGGAATTACTGGAACGGGAGGTGCTGGTAAATCGTCTTTAGTGGATGAGTTGGTACGTCGTTTTTTAATTGATTTCCCTGAAAAAACGATTGGATTAATTTCTGTAGATCCTTCAAAACGTAAAACAGGAGGAGCTTTGTTAGGTGATAGAATTCGTATGAATGCTATTAATAATCCTCGTGTTTATATGCGTTCATTGGCAACCCGTCAATCTAATTTGGCCTTGTCAAAATACGTTCAGGAAGCTATTGAAGTACTAAAGGCAGCGAAATACGATTTGATTGTTTTAGAAACTTCGGGTATTGGGCAGTCAGATACGGAAATTATGGATCACTCTGATGTATCGTTATATGTAATGACTCCAGAATTCGGAGCAGCAACTCAATTAGAGAAAATCGATATGTTAGATTTCGCTGATTTGGTAGCCTTGAATAAATTTGACAAACGCGGAGCTTTAGATGCACTTCGTGATGTAAAAAAACAATACCAACGCAACCATAATTTATGGGATGTTGATCCTGATAAAATGCCGGTTTTCGGGACTATTGCATCACAGTTCAACGATCCTGGTATGAATACCCTTTACAAATCTATCATGGATAAAATTGTAGAGAAAACGGGTATCGATTTGCATTCAACTTTCGAAATTACACGTGAAATGAGTGAGAAAATCTTCGTGATTCCACCACACAGAACACGTTATTTATCTGAAATTGCAGAAAATAATCGTAAATATGATGAAACTGCATTGTCGCAAGTTGATGTGGCTCAAAAATTATACGGTATCTTCAAAACAATTGAAACAGTTTCGGGTAGAGTGCCTAAAATTGATAAACCAGGAATTGTAGAAGAATCATTAAATCATTCGGCAGATAAAAAAGAATTCTTGTCATTATTGACAAAAGAGTTTGACCGAGTAAAAATGAATTTAGACCCTTACAACTGGGAAATCATTTTAACTTGGGATGATAAAGTAAATAAATATAAAAATCCAGTATACTCGTTTAAAGTACGTGATAAGGAAATTAAGATTGCTACACACACCGAAAGTTTGTCACATTCTCAAATCCCGAAAGTGGCACTACCAAAATACAAAGCTTGGGGTGATATCTTAAAATGGAACCTACAGGAAAATGTACCGGGTGAATTTCCATTTGCATCAGGATTATATCCTTTTAAACGTGAAGGGGAAGATCCATCTCGTATGTTTGCTGGAGAAGGTGGGCCAGAAAGAACTAATAAACGTTTCCATTACGTAAGTGCTGGA
>CBFHBH010000104.1:0-7033 GCA_965653735.1 uncultured Flavobacterium sp.
ACTGCTGGAGAACTTAAAATTATACTACAATCAGATGCTTTTAAATTGGATGAAGTTGTTGTTTCATCAAATCTTTCAGCAATGAATGTAATTTCCAAAATAGATTTGGCTACAGCACCTGTAAAATCGTCCCAGGAAATTTTAAGAAAAGTACCGGGACTTTTTATAGGTCAACATGCAGGTGGAGGAAAAGCAGAACAAATTTTTCTTCGTGGGTTTGATATAGATCATGGAACGGATATAGCTATTTCTGTTGATGGAATGCCTGTAAATATGGTTTCTCATGCACATGGTCAAGGTTATGCTGATTTGCATTTTGTGATTCCCGAAACTATTGATAAAATCGATTTTGGGAAAGGAAGCTATTATGCCTCTAAAGGTGATTTTGCTACGGCTGGCTATGTTGGTTTCAAAACAAAGGATTTTATTGAAAGAAGTAGTATTAGTGCCGAAATTGGACAGTTTAATACCATAAGAACATTGGGTGTTTTTGATTTGTTAGGTAAGCAATCAAAAGAGAGTGCTTATATTGCTACCGAATATTTATTGACTGATGGACCGTTTGATTCATCACAAAATTTTAAAAGAATTAATTTTTTTGGAAAGTATACTAAACAATTGGTCAATAATAGCAAGTTTTCGATTTTGGCGTCTAGATTCAGCAGCAAATGGGATGCATCTGGTCAAATTCCACAACGTTTGGTCGATAGTGGAGTAATTGGACGTTTTGGCGCTGTTGATGATACTGAGGGAGGAGAAACATCAAGAACCAACTTCAATGTAGCATATACTAAACCAATTGATGAAAATACATTTTTTAAAGCCAATACTTTTTATTCAAATTATCAGTTTGAACTGTATTCCAATTTTACTTTTTTTCTTGAAGACCCTGTAAATGGTGATCAAATAAGACAAAAAGAAAGTAGAAATATTTATGGATTGAATTCGGAGTTGAGCAAAAAGTGGAATAAAAGTTTATTTCAATTTGGATTAGGATTTAGGACAGATGATACTTCAAACTCTGAATTATCTCATACGATTAATAGAAAAACTACTTTGGAACAAATAAAATTAGGAGACATTAATCAAACCAATATGTTTGGGTATTTGAATGCTGAATTCGATTTTGGGAGACTAAAAGTAAATCCAGCTTTGCGTATGGACTATTTCAAGTTTAATTATTATGATAAATTGGCCACAACGTATGAAGATCAATCAGAAAATAAAACGAAACTTTCCCCGAAGTTGAATTTAATTTATACACAAAATAATAATTTTCAAGTATTTCTTAAATCTGGATACGGATTTCATTCGAACGATACCAGAGTAGTGGTGGCTCAATCAGGGAAAAAGATATTGCCAACATCGTTTGGAGCCGATTTTGGAATTATCTACAAGCCATTTCCTAAATTACTTATTAATTCAGCCTTATGGTTGCTGAATTTAGAACAAGAATTTGTATATGTAGGCGATGCAGGTGTTGTAGAGCCAAGTGGAAAATCAAGTAGAAAAGGAATCGACCTTGGATTACGCTATCAACTAAATGATTATATTTTTTTTGATGCAGATGCTAATTATACTTATGGAAGAAGTATTGATGAACCTAAAGGTGAGGATTATATACCTTTGGCACCCGATTTTACTGCTACAGCCGGAATTAGCCTGAAAAGCTATAAAAATTGGTCAGGTGGATTACAATACCGTTATTTGAAATCAAGACCGGCAAACGAAGATAATTCAATCGTTGCCAAAGGTTATATGGTCACCGATGCTAATATTAATTACCAATGGAATGCAATGACTTTTGGTGTTACAGTCGAAAATCTTTTCAATACCAAGTGGAATGAGACTCAATTTGCAACAGAATCACAACTTCAAAACGAAACAGAAAGTGTTGAAGAAATACACTTTACACCAGGAACACCGTTTTTCCTTAAAGGAAAAGTTACTTATAGTTTTTAAAAAGTTAGTTTAGTTTGTTTTATTTGATAAGCCTATCACAGCGTTTGTTATGATGGGCTTTTTTTAAAATTTAGGACTAGCTATTTCTTTTACAAAAAAAGAATTATAATGTTTTAGTGCATTATAAAGAGATTCAGCAACTTTATAACTATCTAACCTCAAAATAAGTTTATGTTTACCCCATTTTGTATTCTTTTTATTTTCAGAAATGGTTACATATATATTTATATAAGCTAATTTGTCAGACCTTTTGTCAAGTTTGCCAAATTTGAAAAAATTAGAAAAGTCATATAAATCGCCATTACTTTCGTTTCCATTTCTTCTTAAAACGATTAACCTTAAGTAATCACCTTCAAATGACGCTTTATATTTTCTGCCAAAAGAATCTTTTTCAAACCCATGCTCATTGATTTGTGTTATTATGAATTCTTTGGTTTCTTCTTTTGAAGCTTTTTTATTAATATCTGTTTTTTTTAAATGTTGAATTTCCCCGTTTTCTAGTTTTATTTGGTTTAATTCAGATTTGTCAACAACATATGTTGGCCCATTTAAATTGTTGAACATTTTGTATTTAATTTCGGAATTATTTATTAACTCAATTTTTACTTGAATATTTTCACCGTTGCTCTTCGTTAGTATATCTTGACAAAATGTTTTAGAACATACCAAGAAAAAAATGAAAGTGATAATTTTCATATCTTAAAGATTTGGTTAATCAATAATGTTTGCTAACTGATAAATAAAAATAAGTTATAAAAACAACTTTAAATTCCGTTGATAATCCCGATAAAATCATCAGCTTTTAGTGAAGCACCACCAATCAAACCACCGTCAACATCAGGTTGAGAGAAAATTTCTTGAGCATTATCTGGTTTTACACTTCCGCCATATAAAATAGAAACATTTTCAGCAACAGTACTTCCGTAACGTTCTAAAATAGTTTCACGGATAAACTTATGCATTTCCTGTGCTTGTTCAGGTGAAGCAGTTTCTCCAGTTCCAATAGCCCAAACGGGTTCGTAAGCCAAAATGATATTTTTCCAAGCCTCTTCACCTAAATGAAATAACGCATCTTTCAATTGATATTCCACTACATTAAAGTGTTGTTTGTCTTGACGATCTTTTAATTCTTCCCCAAAACAAAAAATAACCTTCATATCATGTTTCAAAGCTGTATCGACTTTATTAGCTAACAATGAATCTGTTTCATGAAAATAGGCACGGCGCTCAGAATGACCTAAAATCACAGTTTTAATGCCAATGCTTGTTAGCATATCAGCAGAAATCTCTCCTGTAAAAGCTCCGCCTTCAGCTTGGTGCATGTTTTGTGCAACGACTTCAATGGCTGTATCTTTTGTTTGATTTACAGCTTGAGCCAAATTCACAAATGTTGGTGCTATGATAACTTTAGCCTCGGTTTGAGGAAGTTTTTGTAATAATTCAGTAATTAATTCTTGTGTTTGTCCAGCATTTTTATTCATTTTCCAGTTGCCGGCTACTATTTTTTGTCTCATCTTATAATGTTTTTAAGAGTCCGTCCACTTTTTCGTGGTCAGTTTCGATGGCTTTATATAAAGCTATTTTTCCTTTTTTATCAATAATAATATATCTTGGAATCCAGTCTAGATTTACTGATTTTCCAAAAGTTCCTTTCATGCCACCATCCATTAAATAATGGTCGCCTGTTAATTGATGTTTTTCAATTCCTTTAAGCCAAGCTTCGGGTGTTTTATCTGCCGATAAAAAGACAAAATTGACATTAGGATGACTTGTTTGTAATTCTTTTAATTTTGGCATGTTTTTGACACAATCGCCACACCACGAAGCCCAAAACTCTATTACGGTAGTTTTACCTTTGTTTTTATCGATTATTTTCTGAAAAGAAATTTCGTTTCCGTCTTTATCTTTTAATATAGAAGCTAAAGCTTCTTCAGAGAATTTGTCTTTTTGGTTCTTTGCTGAATAGGCAAATGCTAAAAGAATTCCGCCTATAAGTAATATTGCTACTGCTATTTTTTTCATCTGTTGTTTTTTATTAGTCTGTAAAGCCATTTTATGGACAAAACAGAATTGACAAGTATTGCAAAAATTCCAATTAATTGATTTGACGGCATATCTAATATTTTTTTCTCAGATTTTATATTAAATGATAAAATGCCCAGAATAACAAAAGCTAAACATAATCCTAAATTTAAAATTATCTTATGATTTTTTTTAACTTCCATATCTTATAATTTTATAGAATCCATATCATTATAATGAGCTTTTTGAGTCACAGTTCCTTTATTTAAAACCACAATACTCGGATTGGCTCTTTCTATTGTTTTAATCGTTGTAGGATCACAAAAATAGAAATCGAAAGTGAGTCTGTATTGATTTTTTATTTTTGAAATAACATTGGTAGCTGAACCAGTTAAGGCAAATACTCTATATCCTTTTGACTTAGCCGTTTGATAGAAGTTTTCTAATTTTTGAAGCCCTTCTGGAGAAGTTTTATCCAAATTATACATCGTAAAGAAAACTACTTTTTCTTCAGAAAGAATTTGGTCTTTTTCATCAGTGCCATCTTTTTCAAGACTAAAGTCATGAATAGGAGGTACGTAACCTTCTTTTATTAGTTTATCAATTCTATCGATAAATTTAGCATTTGGAGGTAAATTCATTAATTCTTTGTCAGAGAACTCTTTTTTCACTCCGTTTACTTCATAAATGAATTTCATTTCGTATTCCGATTTTGGAGCACCTTCTGGAATTTCCATTCCTTTTTGAATGTTTTTCCCAACTGCAAAAGCTCTAAAGTCAATTACAGGTAAATGATTCAATACATGGTATCCTAAATAACAACTTAAAAGAATACTTATTATTGAAGTTATCATTGCAAATTTTGTACCGAATAATGGTGTAATGTGTTTTTTACCAAAGAAAAGAATCAGAATGAAAGCTAGTAAAACAACATCTTTTGTAAATGATTCCCACGGAGTTAATTTTAATGCATCACCAAAACATCCACAGTCTTTGACAACATTAAAATAGGCCGAATAGAAAGTTAAAAAAGTAAAGAAAACAATTAGTCCCAATAAACTCCAAACTGTAAATTTAGGCTTATAACCAACTAGCAACATTACACCTAAAACCACTTCAAGAATAACAACAAAAAGGGCTATACCTAGTGTGAAAGGAAGTAAAAAAGGTAAATTGAAAACGGTTTCACCAAAATATTCGTCTAATTTGTATGAAAAACCAATAGGGTCATTAAGTTTAATTAGTCCCGAAATAATAAATAAAACGCCTACAAACAGACGTGAAAAGTGTACTAGATATTTCATCATTATTTTTTTAAATTCATATGAATTAAGGCGAAAACCGAATAGTTAATCATGTCTTGATAATTAGCATCAATACCTTCAGAAACTATTGTTTTTCCTTTATTATCCTCAATTTGTTTTACTCTTAAAACTTTTTGTAATATCAAATCAGTTAAAGAACTAACACGCATATCGCGCCAAGCTTCACCATAATCATGGTTTTTGGCCTCCATTAAATCTTTAGTCAGTTTGATTTTTTCATCATAAAGTCTTGTTGCTTCATCAACGTTTAAATCGGGTTGGTCTGCAACTCCAAGTTCAAGTTGGATTAAAGCCATAATAGAATAATTGATGATGCCAATAAATTCTGATGCTTCTCCTTCATCTACTTTTCGAACTTCATTTTCTTGTAAAGAACGAATGCGTTGTGCTTTTATAAATATTTGATCTGTAAGTGATGGTAGTCTTAAAATACGCCATGCACTCCCGTAATCTTGTAGTTTTTTAGTGTATAAGTCACGACAAATTGCAATTATTGCGTCGTATTGTTGTGAGGTGTTACTCATTATTAATTTATATTTGTATCAAGTTTGTCCAAAAATAGCCTTTTTTGTTTATAATTTCTTTAAAAAAAATATAAAAATGACCATCAACTGTAAAGGAAACCTGATCGATTTAACAACGCCGAAAGTAATGGGGATTTTAAATGTTACGCCAGATTCTTTTTATGATGGTGGTAGATTTTCTTCAGATACAATTATTCTAAATCAGGTAGAAAAAATGCTCAATGAAGGTGCCACTTTTATTGATGTTGGCGGACAAACTACAAAACCAACAGCCAATTTGATTTCTGCAGAAGAAGAATTGAAAAGGGTTATTCCTGTCGTTGAATCGATCTTGAAAAAATTCCCTGAATCTATCCTTTCTATAGATACTTTTTATGCTAAAGTTGCCGAAGAAAGCGTTAAAGCAGGAGCGGCTTTGATTAATGATGTTTCTGCTGGGAATTTAGACGAAAACATGTTGCCCACTATTGCTAAATTGCAAGTACCTTATATTATGATGCACATGCGAGGAACTCCTCAAACCATGCAACAATTAACGCAGTATGATGATTTGCTTAAAGAGGTGATGTTTTATTTTTCAGAAAAGATAAATGTTGCCCGAAGCTTAGGAATAAATGACCTTATTGTTGATCCTGGATTTGGCTTTGCCAAAACAGTGGAACAAAACTTCGAATTGTTTTCTAAACTAGAGTTGTTTCAAATGCTTGAATTACCAGTTTTAGTTGGTATTTCCAGAAAATCGATGATTTATAAAACACTTGAAACAACACCAGAGAATGCTTTGAATGGTACAACTGTTCTAAATACATTAGCCTTAAGTAAAGGTGCTAACATTTTAAGAGTTCATGATGTAAAAGAAGCAGTAGAATGTGTGAAGCTTTTAAATAAATTCAATTAACTCAAAAAACCTTCAATTTGCGGAATTGTATCTGGTGCAACTGGTCTTCCGTTTTTGATGGCAACCCCAGTTACCTTAGCTGATAAAATAGCTTTGTCATCTGAAAGTCGGATAATATCTTGATGGAAAACCACTTTCAAATTTCCTTCTTTTTCTGCCGAAACTTCAATTTTGAATTTGTCACGACTTACTAGAGAGTTTTTAAAGTTCATTTCGATAGTTTTTACTACCAACATGATGTTGTTTTTAGCAAAATCTACAAAATCGATACCGTGATGGTGTAAAAATTCATGGCGTGCATG
>CBFHBH010000105.1:0-6947 GCA_965653735.1 uncultured Flavobacterium sp.
ACATCATTACCAGAACTTGGACTTTGGTTGACAATTGTGGTAATCAGGCTGCACCCCAAACACAAACAATTACTGTTTTAGATAACATTGCGCCTACATTCACTGCTCCTGCCAATGCAACAATCTATGCCGATGCTCAATGTAACTACGATGCTTCTGTTGGAATTGTAGGTGATGTAACCAATGAAGCCGATAACTGTTCTACTGGAATACAAGCCACTTATACAGACTCAGTTGCCGATGGGCAATGTCAAGGATCTCACATCATTACCAGAACTTGGACTTTGGTTGACAATTGTGGTAATCAGGCTGCACCTCAAACACAAACAATTACTGTTTTAGATAATATTGGACCTGTTTTAAATGGAGAATTTGAAGCTTCAATTAGTGTTTCTTGTTCAAATATTCCAGACGACGAGCCTCAATTCCAAGATAACTGTTCAGGAGTAACAGTAATTGCATCACCTGACAATAATACTCCTGTTAATGTTACCGATTATGGGTATACACTAAATCAACAATGGATTGCAACTGATGCTTGTGGTAATCAGACAATTGCTATAAGAACAATTAATGTTACAATTGACAAACCTTTTGAAAATGTATTTGTTGAAGGACCAGTTTGTACTGATGGTGGACCTATAGATTTATTTAGCTACTTAGATCCAAACATTGATCATTCAGGTACTTGGGTTGATGTAAATAATTCTGGTGGTTTATCAGGAAGTATTTTAGACCCTATGGGAATTATAGCTGGTGTCTACAAATACAGATACACTTTATCAACAGGAACTTGTCCTAGAATAATTGAAGTAATTCTAACAATTAAAGATGATTGTATTGTATTACCATGCTCTATTAATGACATAACAATATCTAAAGTTGTTACTCCTAATAATGATGGATACAATGATACTTTCTTTATAGGAGGAACAGAGGAATGTGGATTTAAATTTAATGTTAAAGTATTTAATAGATGGGGTGCGTTAGTTTATGAAAACCCTAACTATAAAAATGATTGGGATGGAAAAGCTCAAAGTGCTATTTCGACAAGCAATTTACCAGCAGGTACTTACTACTACATCGTAGATATTGTAAATAGTGGTCTTGATATATTTACCGGTTATATCTATTTAGGAACTAAAAATTAAACATCATGAAAAATTTATTTTTATCAGCCGTAATAGTTCTAAGTGTGTTTACAAGTTATGCTCAACAAATGCCACAATTTACACAATATATGTATAACACCATTTCGGTAAATCCGGGATATGCTGGCAGCAGGGAAGCTCTAACAATTGTAGGTTTACATAGAAGTCAATGGGTAGGAATTGATAATGGTCCTGAAACACAAACCTTATCAATAAATACACCTTTACGAAATGAAAAAATTGGTGTAGGTCTATCATTTATCAATGATAAATTAGGCTATGAGAACTTTAGCTATTTATACGCTGACTTATCATATACTGTCAATCTTTCTGAACAAACCAAATTAGCTTTTGGTGTAAAAGGTGGTTTCAGTAATTATTCTATTGATGAACGCTTATTTAATGAACCAGAGGTTTATAATGACCCATACTTTAGAGACAAATTAAACCGATGGACTTTTAATGGAGGTGTAGGTCTTTATCTACATCAACCCAAATGGTATGTGGGATTGTCATCTCCTAAACTTGTTCAAAACGATTATAACAAAAATGGTAACTATGTAGCTCTAGAGCAGAGACATTACTACGGAATTGCAGGTTATGTATTTGACTTAGGTAGCAGTGTAAAAATGAGACCAACAGGTTTAGTCAAAATTTCAAAAGGGACACCTACATCATATGATGCAACATTATCGTTCTTCTTTTTTGACAGAATGTGGATTGGTGGATCCTATAGATTTGATGATTCTGTTGGGGCATTAATCGATTTTCAAATTACGAAACAGTTCAGACTTGGATATGCGTATGATTATCCAACATCAGATATCAGACCATATACTGATGGAACTCACGAAATCATGTTAATGTTTGATTTCAAATTTGATAAGTCAAAATACAAATCTCCGCGTTATTTCTAACTTAAAACGATTGAATTATGAAAAGCTTATTAAAATATATCATTCTTTCAGTTTTGATTTGTGGAAATGTTTCTACTGTCATGGCACAATATGGCAAACAAAAAAAGGCCGATGCTTTGTATAACAGTTTTTCATTTGTAAAGGCAATCGAAACATACAAAGAGATGTTAGCAAACAACTATAATGCTAATTACGCAAAAAGAAGATTAGCCGACAGTTACATGATGCTTCGTGATCCAGAAAATGCATCAGTTTATTACAAAGATGTGGTAACACAACCAAACATTGATCCTGAATATTATTTAAATTATGCATTATCATTACGTGCTTTGAAAAAGTATGATGAATCTTCAGTTTGGCTCAATAAATACAAAGAAACAGGTGTTGTAGATTCACGCATTCAGAAAATAATGGAAGATGAAAATTTCATTTCCAATATTTATCAAGTAAAGCAACAGTATTTTTCGAAACCTGTTCCTTTTAATTCAGAACTAAGTGATTTTGGAGCTTATGAAAAAAATGGAGTTGTAACCTTTGCTTCCAGTCGAGATAAAGGTGTTGGAATAAAAAGAACTTATACTTGGAACCAACAACCTTTTCTTGATTTATATCAACTAAAACATAATGGTGATAGTTTTTCTGAAGCTGATAAAATTGAAGGGGATGTGAACACCAAATTTCACGAAGGTCAAGTAACCATCTCAAAAGATGGGAAAACAATGTTCTTCACCCGAAATAATTATTTAGGAAGTAAAAAAGGAAAAGATGCCAATGGAACCAATAATCTAAAAATTTACAGAGCAACACTGGATAAAGACAATAAATGGACAGATATTAAAGAGTTACCTTTTAACAACAATAATTATTCAGTTGGACATCCTAGTTTATCATCTGACGGAAAAACACTTTATTTCGCTTCAGATATGCCTGGAGGAAAAGGAAAATCTGACATATACAAAGTAGCAGTAAACGGAGATTCTTATGGAAAACCTGAAAATTTAGGAGATAAAATTAATACTGAAGGAAATGAACTGTTCCCTTTTGTACACAACGACGGTAATCTATTCTTTTCTTCTGATGGATTGCAAGGACTTGGACAGCTAGATATATTTACAACAGTTTTAGACGACGAAGGTAAAATTCAGGAAATTATAAATTTAGGTATGCCTGTTAACTCTCCAATGGATGACTTTTCATTTTTCTTAAATGATGCAGGTGACACTGGCTACATTGCTTCTAACCGAGAAGGCGGTATGGGTGATGATGATATTTATGGCTTTGATAGAATTCCTCTTTTCTCTGTAAAAGGAACTGTTACAGATGCAATAAACAAACAACCTATTAAAGATGCTAAAATTGTTATTAAAGATAAAGATGGTATACAAATAGCTGATTTGGTTACAGATGAAAAAGGGAAGTACAGTATGAATATTGATAGAGAAACAATATATACAATTGAAGCTTCTCATATGAAATATCAGCCAGAGCCTTCCAAAATTGCTGACTCCAGAAATTCAAAAGGTAAAAACGAAATCATTGTTGACTTTGAATTAGATCCTATCCAAGATGTTGACGTTCTTGCAGATGTTAACATTGATAATATCTATTTCGATTTTGATAAGCAAAATATTAGAAATGACGCTGCTGTTGAACTTGATAAAGTTGCAAACATGATGCTTGTAACTTATCCAAGTATGGAAATCGAAATTGGTTCTCACACTGATAGTAGAGGTAGTTTTAGATATAATGAGGCACTTGGAATTAGAAGAGCTAATTCCACTTACGAGTATTTAGTTTCTAGAGGAGTTAATCCTAACAGAATTAAAAAGCACGAAGGATTTGGTGAGTACAATTTGGTAAACGATTGTAAAGATGGTGTTGACTGTTCTGAACAAGCACATCAACTTAACAGACGCTCTGTTTTCAAAGTACTCTCTATGCAACGAATGGCAGAAAAGTAATCTTTTAAGAAAGAAAAGGCTCATTTAACTGAGCCTTTTTTATTAATTATCTAACTAATTTTTTGTACTTAAGTTTTGTTGGCGCAACATCACCTAAACGTTTTTTACGGTTTTCTTCATAATCTGAGAAACCTCCTTCAAAGAAATAAACTTGTGAATCTCCTTCAAAAGCAAGGATATGAGTACAAATTCTATCTAAGAACCAACGATCGTGCGAAATTACTACTGCACATCCAGCAAAATTCTCTAAACCTTCTTCTAACGCACGAAGTGTGTTGATATCTAAATCATTCGTAGGCTCATCCAGTAATAATACGTTTCCTTCTTCTCTTAATGTCATTGCCAAGTGTAAACGGTTACGTTCACCTCCAGATAATGTACTTACTTTTTTATTTTGATCACTTCCACCAAAATTGAAGCGCGATAAATAAGCTCTAGAATTTACTTGACGACCACCCATCATAATCAATTCCTGACCATCACAGAAGTTTTCCCAAATAGATTTTTCAGGATCAATATTAGAATGCGTTTGATCTACATAAGCGATCTTAACCGTTTCCCCAATCGTAAATTCTCCACTATCTGGCTGTAGTTCTTTCATTATCATTTTGAAAATGGTAGTTTTACCAGCTCCATTTGGTCCAATAATACCAACAATACCAGCCTGTGGCAATGTAAAATTCAAATCATCGTATAAAATCTTATCGCCATATGCTTTTGCCACTTTTTTAGCATCAATAACATTGGTTCCTAAACGTGGTCCGTTAGGGATATATAATTCTAATTTTTCGTCTAATTCTTTTTGATCTTCATTTAATAAACGATCATAGTTTTGAAGACGAGCTTTTTGCTTTGTTTGACGACCTTTAGCTCCTTGACGTACCCATTCCAACTCTCGTTCTAATGTTTTACGACGTTTTGAAGCTACTTTTTCTTCTTGCTCCATACGTTTTGATTTTTGATCTAACCAAGAAGAATAATTTCCTTTCCAAGGAATACCTTCTCCTCTATCCAATTCAAGAATCCAACCAGCAACATTATCTAAGAAATAACGGTCGTGAGTTACTGCAATGATTGTTCCTTTGTATTGTTGTAAGTGTTGCTCTAACCAGTGTACAGACTCGGCATCCAAGTGGTTGGTAGGTTCATCCAATAACAATACATCTGGTTCTTGTAATAATAAACGACATAAAGCAACACGACGACGCTCTCCTCCAGACAACACTTTAATCGGTGTATCTGCATCTGGACAACGCAAAGCATCCATTGCTATTTCTAATTTAGTATCTAGTTCCCAAGCACCGCAAGCATCAATTTTATCTTGTAATTCAGCTTGACGATCCATAAGCTTTTGCATTTTATCAGCATCTTCATACACTTCTGGAAGACCAAAATCGTCATTAATTTTGTTAAATTCTTCTAGTAATTTAACTGCTTCGGCAGCTCCTTCACGAACAATTTCGATAACAGTTTTATTTTCGTCAAGTTGAGGTTCTTGCTCTAAATAACCAACTGTATAACCTGGAGCAAATACCACATCACCTTGATAGTTTTTATCTACACCAGCAATAATTTTTAGTAAAGATGATTTACCTGATCCGTTTAAACCTAGGATACCAATTTTAGCTCCGTAGAAAAAACTTAAGTAAATATCTTTTAAAACTGTTTTATTTGTTGAAGAGTAAGTTTTGTTTACTCTTGACATGGAAAAGATAACTTTCTTATCGTCTGACATTTTGTATTTTTTTATTAGTTTTTTATTCTAAATTTTGATTGTATTATACTCTACCTTTTAATGCATTAAAAACCCATGCATTTGCTAAAAAACCTATCCCTACAGCGGCAAACCCCCATCCTGCAGTATCTGCATAGCGATAGGCTCCTAGACCAATTAACAATAGCCCCATTAGTACCATTATTAAAGTTGCCCAGCCTAATACAGTATTTTTATTCATTCCTACACTCATTACATTTTATTTTATAGGTTAATTGAGGGCGCAAATATCGTGATTTTAAAAGAAATTTGGAAACTTATTAAATTCTAATTTTCCCTTGATCCTAATTTCCAGCCTAAATAAGCCATTGGAATGTAAGCAACTACTAAATCTAAAACAGTAAACCACATAGGAGCTGGTATTGAAAAAGAGTTAGAGATACCTCCCAATAAAAACAAACCTCCCACAGTCATTGCTAAAACTAGTTTTTTAGAGGTTCCAAATCTCGCTACAAAAAAAGCGCCAACTAAAGTACCAATAGCATGTGCTAAAAAAGGTGTTAAAAAATGTATTGGTCTAAAAAGATGGATACCATTTTTAATACTATCAACATCTGTAGGATCTATTCCTACGGGAAAACCAATAATTGAAGTTCCTCCCAAAATTATTGACATGTTGACTACACACCCAATGAAAAATCCGGCAATTACAACTAGAACATTTTTTACAGTTGGATTCATATATACACATTTAATTAGTTAAAAATTTTTGCTAACATTTCCTTTAATAAATCTGATTGTGGTAATGAATTACCCCCTACACCCTTGCTTTTTAAATCAATATCTTTTAAAGTAGATACAATAGCACTTACTTTCTTCATAGGATAATTTCTTGCCGCTAATTCATAATCTTTAACAAAAAATGGATTTACTTTTAATACTGAAGCCACATTTTTAGGGTTTTTATCCTTTAATCCATGATATTGTAGCAATTGTGAAAAGAAACTAAACACTAAACCAATGGTTAACACAATGGGATTGTCTTTAGGATTAGCAGCAAAATGATTGGCAATCAAATAAGATTTATACTGATCTTTCTCTCCAATGGCTTTTCGCAATTCAAAAGGGTTAAAATCTTTACTTAATCCAATGTTTTCTTCAATAATTGTTGGTGTAATTATATCACCAGGTTTTAAAATAATAG
>CBFHBH010000106.1:0-6926 GCA_965653735.1 uncultured Flavobacterium sp.
TAGACAGGAAATGCCATTACTACTAATTTTTTAAATGTAGATTTATATAATTCCAGACAATTTCCTTTATCTCTTATCTCATCTATTGCCTCATTTCTGAAAATATTAGCAATAGAACTTGTCAGTACAATATTAGGCAAGCGGAGCATTCTGTTAGCTAAAGAATAGTAACCAACTATAATAGTGTTAAACAATGCAGAAAATATAATGGGGATAAACTGTTGAGTTGCATTGAGCGACAAATCTGACACAATCATATATTTAGGAAACGACTTGAATTGTTTAGCAACTGCCACTATTTCATTATGATTTATAGTCAGATCATTTTTACTAAAATCATTAAGTAAGAAAAAAGAACTAATCATAATACCTAGAACTAATGATAAAATCATTCCAATTTCTACATAACCTAAAAATCCAAAAAAAACACTCAAAATCGTTGCTGAAACAACTTGAATGGTATTGGCTATAGTTATTTTTTTGTAGTTCTTACTTCTCTGATTCCAATATGTTAATCCAGAATAAACAGCTATAAAAAATGTATAAACTGGAGCGATATAAATCCATTTATACAAAAATAATCCTGAAAAAATTTTGGAATGAAAAACCTCTCTTAAAAAAAATATTGCTACTAAATATAATATCGAAACTAAAAAACCTATCGAAAAAATAAGTTTCAACATATTTTTTGCTTCTGTTTCTTTTTCTGGTAAGCCTAGTGCCAGTTCATACCTTCCTGTAGTTACTACTCCAAAAATTACCATAAAGCTTGAAAATAAAGACAGAATACCAAAAGCTTCAACAGTAAATAATCTTGTCAATAAAGGAGACGTAGCTATAACTATAACCTGACTGATTATAGTACCACTTGCCAATAAAACAACATTTCTTAAAAATGAATTTGACTTTATTTTATCTATGCAATTTTTTAATTTCAAGATTATTTAAATAGTTTATCGGTGATGATTTTTTTCTTTTGTAATGCAATAGAAATTTCTTCAGCAGGACTACCAATTACTGTTTGTCCATCTACCACATCTTTAACTACGACTGCAGCTAATCCTATAGTTACATTATTCCCTATTTTCTTTTGATTTAATATTGATGAAGATGGTGCCACCCATGTATTTTCTCCAATCTCTACACTTCCAGCCACCATCGCATTAGCTATTACGAGACTATTTTTACCCACTTTAACTCCGTGTGCTATATGAACTAAATTATCTATTTTTGAATTTTTCATTAAAACTGTACTACCTAATACAGCTCTATCTATACAGGTATTGTTTCCTATTTCTACATTATCTTCAATGACAACATTTCCTATATGAGGAATAAACATAAATTGTCCTGTTTCATCTTTCTCATAACCGAAACCCACGCCGCCAATTGTATTATTGGCTCCTATAATGACGTTTTTGCCAATTTTTGTGCCTTCTTTAATAACTGTGTGGTGATCTATAATTGTTTTGTTGCCAATACTACAATTATCTTCTATAATAACATAATGACCAATTGAAACATCCTCAGCTAAAGTTACATTATTTCCTATAAAAGCTGTTGCTGAAATGCCACCTCTTTGTCTTGGCATAAAAAATTCAGTAAGTATTTTTTGAAAAGCTAATCTAGGATTTTCAAAAATCAAATATGTACAATCTGAATGAATATATTCTTCTGGGAAATTACTGCATATGATAGTTCCTTTCTTTATATCATTGATTTTCTGGGTAAATTTAGCAGAAACCCACATTAGTACATTGTCTTTTTCGTTATGACAATCAAGTTCAATTGCTGTACTGATTTGTTTGTGTGTTATACCAATAACCTTTATAGGTGTAACTTTATCTATAATTTCAGAAAGTTGTATCATGAGCTGTGATTTATTTAATTGAAAGCCTCACCACTTCAAAAGTTTCTGCATATTTCACCCCAAACTGAACTCCTCTGGAAACAGCAAGTGAACGAATAAAATCAGCACTTAGATAATCTCTAAACCCCTGAGATTTATATTCTTTTAACGCATCAATTTTTTTATTGATATGTTTTTCCTCAAGAGGTACGTAACTTTGAGTATTAAATGAAAGATTATTCCATATTAATTCATAACTAAATATAGATTTTGTCTTGAATGCTCTTATGCCTTCATTAGCAATTGTGGAATGATCTTGATGTATATCATTAATACTTGGAATTAATACAAGATCAATGTCTGCGTGCAAACGTTTAAACTTGATTAGTTCTTCCAATATTTCTTGTCTAGCATAATTAAGCTTTCTAACCTGATAATTAAAGATGATAACATTTTCTTCTTTTATCCCCAATACTTTTGTTGCTGCTTTAACTTCTGTTTTCAAAATATCTTTTGGAAAACCTTCTGGTACTGACTCTTCTGCAGTAGAAAAAGCCATGTAAAAGACCTCAACACCTTGATCTATTAATTTTGAAATGAAACCTCCTGCTCCTAATTCACCATCATCAGTATGAGGTGCAAGCACTAGAACCTTTTTAAAATTCATAATTATTTATTGTCTTTCAATTCGTAAATTTTTTCGATAATATCAACCACTTTTAATCCTTCTAGAGCATTAGTTGTAATTGGAGCTCTTCCGTTCAATACATCTACAATATTTTCAATAATATAATGATGATTTGCGGCTGACCCTTTGTAAGCACCATAATCATTCCCAGGATTAGTTGGGGCCAATTGTGGCATTTCATAATCTTTAATGTGACATATTTCGACTTTATCCATATACTGTCCGCCTATTTTTACGGCACCATTTTCAGCGATAATAGTCATTGAACTTTCTAAATTTTGATTCCATACAGAAGTGGAGTAATTTAAAGACCCCATTCCTCCATTAACAAAATCAAAATTAACAAAACCACTGTCTTCAAAGTCTGTCAATTCTTTATGGTTAAAATCGGCAAATTTTCCTTGAATGTTTGTAATATCGCCAAACAACCAATACATAATATCTATAAAATGAGAGAATTGAGTAAACAAAGTCCCTCCATCAAGTTCTGATTTTCCATGCCATGAATCAGCCTTGTAATATCTATCATCACGATTCCAATAACAATTTAATTGAACCATAAAGATTTTACCTAATTTACCGCTTTCTACAATTTCTTTAATCCAAACTGAAGGAGGAGAATAACGATTTTGCATAACTGCAAAAATATGTTTGTGTTTATGTAACGCTTGAAAAATTAATTTTTCAGCATCTTGTCTTTTTAAAGCCATTGGCTTTTCCACTACAACATGTTTCCCTGCATCAAGGACTTTATAAGCTTGTTCAAAGTGGTAACCATTGGGAGAGGCAATATTGATAATATCTACAGATAAATTAGATTGCAATAATTCATCTAGTGACTGAAAAAATGGAACATCAAATGACTCAATACCTAAATCTTTTTTGTCCTTAACGTCAACCAATGCCACCAATTCACATTCTTGATTTCTACTAATCATTTCGGCATGTCTTTTTCCAATATGACCACATCCTACAACTGCAAATTTAATTTTACCTGACATTATACTAAATTTTTGTAACTTGATTATTTTCTATCTTATATTTTTCATTACTCTCTTGACATATCGCAAAACCCTCATTGTCAAAATTCAATCTGTGACCATATTCACTCATCCAACCCATTTGTCTTGCAGGATTACCTACAACCAGAGCATAAGCTGGAACTTCTTTAGTTACTACAGCTCCTGCTCCTATGAAAGCAAAATCACCAATGTTGTGCCCACATACAATTGTAGCATTAGCCCCTATTGACGCTCCTTTGCCGACATGAGTAGTCAAATATTGATTTTTTCTATTTACTGCACTTCTAGGATTAATAACATTAGTAAAAACCATTGAAGGCCCAAGAAAAACATCATCATCACAAGTAACACCTTCATATATAGAAACATTATTTTGTACTTTGACATTCTTACCTAAAATAACTCCAGGTGATATGACAACATTTTGACCTATATTACAATTTTCTCCTAAAATAGAATTGGGCATAATATGAGAAAAATGCCATATTTTAGTTCCTTTACCTATCTGGCAGCCTTGATCTATTACTGCTGTTTCATGAGCAAAATATTGTTTTTCCATAATTAGTTTTTAAAGAATTTTTCAATTTCATTAACTATAAATTGAGCTATTTCTTCGTTGAACTCTGTATGAATAGGTAATGAAATCACTTCATCACAAAGCATTTCGGTAACAGGCAAATAAAAATTTTCTGCATTATATTGCTGAAAAGCTTCCTGCTTATATAATGGAAGTGGGTAATAAATCATACTTGGAATACCTTTCTCTTCAAGATATTTTTGTAACTCATTACGTCTACCATTTTTTACTCTTAATGTGTATTGATGAAAAACATGTGTTGTGTTTTTAGCTCTTTTAGGAATTTGTAATGCTTCTAATTTTGATAAATTTTGATCATAAAATGTTGCCATCTTGTTACGAGCAACACTATATTCATCTAAATGTTTTAACTTTATTTTTAGTATTTCTGCTTGTACAGTATCCAAACGAGAATTACAACCTAAAACTTTGCGATAGTCTTTTTTTTCTTGACCATGATTCGCAATCATTCTTATCTTTGCAGCTAATTGATCGTCATTAGTCATCAAAGCACCTCCATCGCCATAACATCCTAAGTTTTTTGACGGAAAAAAAGAAGTACAGCCTATATGCCCTATTGTGCCTGTCTTTTTCACTTCCCTATTAGAAAATTGATAATTTGAACCAATAGCTTGTGCATTATCTTCGATTACATATAGATTATTCTTTTGAGCAAATTCCATTATCTTTTCCATATCCGCAGCTTGTCCATAAAGATGCACTGGTACAATAGCTTTAGTTTTAGAAGTCAAATACTTTTCAAGATTATTTACTTCTATATTAAAAGTGTCTGAATTAACATCTACCATAATTGGAATTAAGCCCAACAAACCTATCACTTCTGCTGTTGCAACATACGTAAAAGCAGGGCAAATCACTTCATCTCCTGGTTTCAAATCAAGAGCCATCATTGCTATTTGAAGTGCATCTGTACCGTTTGCGCAAGGTATTACATGTTTTACTTTTAAATAGTTTTCAAAATCATTTTGAAATTCCTTTACAGCTGGTCCATTTATAAATGCAGCTTTCTCAATACAACTTATTATAGCAGTATCAATTTCTGATTTTATTTTATGATATTGACCCTGTAAGTCAACCATTTGAATTTTCATCTACTTTACTTTAAAATTTCGCTAATAGTCCTTCCTATAGATAAACAAGAAGTTGCTGCTGGTGAAGGTGCATTACGAACATGAACAATATTTCCACTATTCAAAATATCAAAATCATCTATTAAAACCCCTTCCTTATTGCAAGCTTGTGCTCTAACACCTGCACCGCCTGATACTAGATCATTTTCTTGAATTTCGGGGATTAATTTTTGTAAAGCATTTGTAAATGCAGCTTTAGAAAGCGATCTATGCATTTCTCCTAATCCTGTTTGACCATACTTAGCAACAATCTTCCAAAAACCTCCCCAAGTTAATGTATCCATTGTTTCTGATAAATTAAAATCAGAAAATTTATATCCTTCACGTTTGAAAGCTAATACTGCATTAGGTCCTGCCTCAATATTTCCGTCTATCATTCTAGTAAAATGAACTCCTAAAAACGGGAAATTAGGGTTAGGTACTGGATAAATTAAATGCTTAACTAAATATTTTTTTTCTTCTTTTAACTTATAATATTCACCTCTAAAGGGTATAATTCTTAAATCATTAGTAGGATTTGTCAATAAAGACATTTTATCTGAGTATAATCCTGCGCAAGTAATTATTTTCTTAGTTTGATATTCCTTACCTGAAGCAATAATTACATTTAAATCACTTTTAGATATTATCTGTTCTACTTTACTATTAAATACAACTTCACCTCCTAGCGCCTCAAAAAGTGTTTTTAAAGTTTTTGCTACTGCTGGGTAATCGATAATTCCTGTTTGTGGAACTTTTATTGCTTTTAAACCTTCGCAATGAGGTTCAATTTCTCTAAACTGTTCTCGAGAAAGATATTCTAAACCACGAAGTCCATTTTCTATACCTCTATTATAGATATTATCAAGTAATGGAAGCTCCTCTTTTGAGGAAGCAACAATAATTTTTCCACACAAATCATAATCGATACCATATTCTTTTGCAAATTCGATGATAGAATTGTAACCCGAAATACAATTTGTTGCTTTTAAACTTCCTGGTTTATAATAAATGCCACTATGAATTACTCCACTATTATTACCTGATTGATGCACAGCTACATCATTTTCTTTTTCAAGAAGAACAACCCTAGCATCTTTATTCTTGATTTTTAAATGATAAGCTGTTGAAAGTCCTATTAAACCTGCTCCAACAATCAAATAATCATACTTCATACTCTATTTCACAATTTTTCTTAAATACTCTGCATAAGTGCTTTTTCCTAAAACTCCTGCACAATTTTGAAACTGTTCTTTATTTATAAACCCTTTTCTATATGCTACTTCTTCAATACAAGCAATTTTTAAACCTGTTCGTTTTTCAACTGCTTTTACAAATTCTGTTGCTTCTGTTAAAGATTCATGTGTACCAGTATCTAACCATGCAAAACCTCTTCCCATTAATTGCAAGTTAAGCGCTCCTTTTTCTAGATAGGTTTGATTTATCGTAGTTATTTCAAGTTCTCCTCGATGTGAAGGCTTGACATTTTTTGCAATTTCAACAACTGAATTTGGATAAAAATACAATCCAACAACTGCAAAATTAGACTTTGGCTTATTTGGCTTTTCTTCAATCGAAAGAACTTTACCACTTTCATCAAATTCTGCAACACCATAGCGTTCAGGGTCATCTACATAATATCCAAAAACCGTTGCTTCTT
>CBFHBH010000107.1:0-6897 GCA_965653735.1 uncultured Flavobacterium sp.
TGGTAATACGTTTATGACAACCACAAAAGGTACACAGGCTTTCACAAAAAGGTAAATGAATGTACAAACTTATTCCCTCAGCACTATTGCTTTCTGAAAACGATTGTATAAAGCTGTTTTTCCAGTTTTCTGCAGAAAAAGTTGCTTCATCCCAATAAGGAACAGTTGGATAACTGGTGTAACGCGGTCCTGGTACATTGTATTTTTGAACTAATGAAGTTGTCATATGAATGAATTTACAAGTTCAAAATTACTTTGAGAGATTCTAATTTAAAATGATAATTGTCATGCTTGTAATCTTGCACTTTGTCTTGACACAAAGTGCCAAAAGTCAAGTTTTGAATTCTCGACGGTCAATTTAATTTTTGAATTCGAAATGAAAAGAACTCGTTTTGATAAATCAAAACTTTAGACAGCTTTTCATTTTTAATCGAATTCTTCAAATAATTGACACTCGCCTCCGAATTCTAAAACTTTAGAAATGCGAAGCATTTCAATTCTTTTACGTTGTGTAGAAATTATAATTCGTCAAGAAATTCCGAATCCTTGTAGGAATTTTAGAATTTTAATTTCGGTTCTGACGTAGTCAGAAACACCTTGTAAAAGTGTCCTTTCTTTTGGCAAGAAAAGAAAAGAATAGTAAATAAAAAAAGAGAGGCAAAAACCTCTCTTTCTATATACTGTTTTTTTAAAACTAAACTGTTCTTTGTACTACTTCAAAAATAGCACCATCTTCACACTTTAATGTTTTAGAAGGGTATTTCATTAGCAACGCATAATCGTGAGTCGCCATGATAATGGTTTTACCGTTTTGATTAATTTTTTTCAAAACTTCCATAACCTCTACACTAGTTTGAGGGTCAAGGTTTCCTGTAGGCTCATCGGCAAGGATTAATTCAGGATCATTAAGCAAAGCTCTTGCTATTGCCACACGTTGTTGTTCTCCACCAGATAATTGATGTGGCATTTTGTTGGTTAGATTTTTCATACCAACTTTATCAAGTACTTCATCAATTTTATCTTGCATCGCTCTTTCATCTTCCCAACCTGTAGCTTTTAAAACAAAAAGCATATTGTTGTTTACCGTTCTATCTGGTAATAATTTAAAATCCTGGAAAACAATACCAATTTTTCTTCTCAAAAAAGGAATATCATCATCAATTAAACCATTCAAATCATAGTCAACAATTGTTCCTTCGCCATGCGTTAAAGGTAAATCGGCATAAAGTGTTTTCATGAAACTACTTTTTCCTGATCCTGTTTTTCCAATGATGTATAAAAATTCGCCCGGAGTTACTTTAAGATTAATATCTGATAAAATTTTATTTCCTTCCTGATATATGTTTACGCTGTTTAGCGATAATATGGTTTGCGACATGATTTGTGATTTATTTTCGTAAAAGTAATAAGTTAACGAACGTATTCAAAATAAATTTTCTGAAATCAAAAAAATAGATACTAAACGAATTTTTTCATCGTTTTAAAATTGAGAAACCTTACTTTTGAATATTAAAATTTTTCTTCATGCATAAATTCAAATTGTCAGTCTTATTAGTTCTTTTTTCTGTTTCGAGTGTTCTTTTTGCTCAGCAATCAGAAGTGTACACCAACAGTTTGGTAGATTATAATAAAGCACTTACTTTATACAGAGACAAGCAGTATCAATCGGCACAAATAATTTTTGAAAAAGTAAAACAAAATGCTAATAATGAACTTGAAGCAGATTGTAGTTACTATATTGCAAATTGTGCTATTCGACTCAATCAATCTAACGCTGAAGAGAAGATGGAAAGTTTTGTGAAAAATTATCCAACAAGCTCAAAGCAAAATTTGGCGTATTCTGAAGTGGCCATGTACTACTTCGAACAAGGGAAATATCCGCAAGCGCTAGAATGGTTTGATAAAGTTGATGAGTCGACTTTAACGCAAAGCGAATCTGAAAAATTTAATTTTTATAAAGGCTACAGCTTTTTTAATTCAGGGAAAAAGAAAGAAGCTTCTCAATATTTCAACAAAGTGGTGAATTCTCAGGAATTTGGCTCACAAGCCAAATATTACTTAGGATTCATGGCCTATGAAGGAGATGATTATAAAGAGGCATCAAAATATTTTGATGCAGTTTCAGGAGAAGAAAAATACAAAGAGAAATTGTCTTATTTTCAGGCTGATATGAATTTCAAACTAGGGAAGTTTGAAGAAGCAATCAAATTAGGTAAAGCTGCAATGGCTAAATCTAATGAGATTGAAAAATCGGAACTGAATAAAATTATTGGAGAGAGTTATTTTAACTTAAAACAATATGATAAAGCAATTCCATATCTTAAAGAATATAAAGGGAAAAAAGGCAAATGGAACAATACGGATTACTATCAATTGGGTTATGCGTACTACAAACAAAATGATTACGAAAATGCCATCACTCAGTTTAATAAAATTATTGGAGGTAATGATTTTGTAGCTCAAAACGCCTATTATCACTTAGGAGAAAGTTATTTAAAAACAGATAAAAAGCAACAGGCTTTAAATGCTTTTAAAAATGCTTCGGAGATGAGTTATGAGGCTAAAATTCAGGAAGATGCGTATCTTAATTATGCTCGATTGAGTTATGATATTGGAAACTCATACCAAAGTGTGCCTGATGTTTTAAATGGCTTCATGACTAAATATCCAAATAATCCAAACAAACTGGAAATAGAAGGATTATTGGTTAACTCATATATCACTTCTAAAAACTACAAAGAGGCGATGACTTTGTTAGAAAAAAACAAGTCGTTAGGAGCTAAAGGAGCGTACCAAAAAGTGTCTTTTTACAGAGGAATCGAATTGTTTACTGATGGTAATTACAAAGAAGCTTTAGCCATTTTCAAAAAATCAATCGCAGAACAAAAAGATGCTAAATTTTCGGCTCGAGGAACGTTCTGGAAAGCGGAAACTGAATACATTTTAGATGATTTTCAAAATGCTTTATTGAGTTTTAAGCAATTTGCAAATTACCCTGAAGCAAAAACTACAGATGAGTTTAAAAACATAGATTACAATATTGCGTACTGCCATTTTAAGCTAAAAGAGTATGACCAATCAGGAAATTATTTTGAGCGTTATACTGAAGTTTCTCGTGATGATAAAACTCGTTTGACTGATGCTTATTTACGTTTGGGTGATTGTCGTTTTGTGACTTCAAAATACAATCCTGCTTTAGAAGCTTATGACAAAGCAATCAACTTAAAAACGTTAGATGCTGATTATGCTGCGTATCATAAAGCTATTTGTTATGGTTTTATGGGGAAAAATGATAAAAAGATTTCCGAATTTAATCAATTCATAAAAAACTATCCTAAGTCTCAGTATCGAGATGATGCTATGTTTGAGTTGGCAAATACATATACAACGGTTAATGAAACTGCTTCGGCGATTAAAGCGTATGATAGTTTAATTGAAGAATATAAAAACGGAAACTATTCTGCAAAAGCAATTCTTCGTCAAGGACTTATTTATTATAACGGAGATAAAGATGATTTGGCTTTAACCAAATTTAAAAAAGTAGCTTCAGAATTTCCTCGTACAGACGAATCGTTAGAAGCGGTTAAAACAGCGAGATTAATTTATGTAGACAAAGGTCGAGTAGACGAATATGCTGCTTGGGTAAAAACATTAGATTTTGTTGAGGTTTCTGATGCCGAATTAGATAATGATACTTGGGAAGCTGCCGAGAAGCAATATTTACAAGGCAATACAAAACAGGCAATTTCGAATTTGAATAGTTATGTGTCTGGTTTTCCTAACGGATTACATGCGTTGAAAGCTAATTTTTATTTGGCCGATTCATATTATAAAGACAATCAACAAGCAAATTCTGTGAAGTATTACGAGTTTGTGGTTGCTAAAAACAGAAATGAATTTACAGAGCAATCATTATCTAGACTTTGTGAAATTTTTGTCAAAAAAGGTGATTATGACAAAGCTATTCCGGTATTAAACAGATTAGAAGTGGAATCAGATTTTCCTCAGAATAAAACCTATGCTCAGGCAAATTTAATGAAAGCGTATTACGAAGGAAAAGATTATGCAAAAGCGGTAGTTTATGCCGATAAAGTACTGGAAAATCCTAAAACCGATAATAAAATTAAGAGTGATGCCCAAATTATCGTAGCACGTTCTGCAATAAAAGTAGGTGACGAAACAAAGGCTAAGGATGCTTATGCTAAATTATTAAAAATTGCTAAAGGAGAATTGGCTGCCGAGGCGTTGTATTACGATGCATACTTCAAAAATAAAGAATCAAAATTTGAAGCTTCAAATACAGTTGTTCAAAAATTAGCAAAAGATTATTCAGGTTATAAATATTTTGGTGCCAAAGGTCTAATCGTAATGGCTAAAAACTTCTACGGATTAAAAGATAGCTTTCAGGCAATATACATTTTAGAAAGTGTGATTAAAAACTTCCAAGAGTTTTCAGATGTAGTTGCAGAAGCACAAACTGAATTGAATGCTATCAAAGCTGAAGAAGCAAAAACGAATTCATCGGTTAAGTAGATAAAAGATAATAGACGGATGGATTGTCATTTCGAGTAAAGTGAGAAATCTCATAAAGGATTAAGATATATGAATAGAATCAAAATATATGCTGTAATTATTTTAGGAATAACTTTCCAAGTAGCAACAGCTCAAAAGAAAGACGAAAATATAGGTACTGAAGTGGTAAACGTGGTGAAGCCATATTCACCAACAGTTTCTGATGCGTTTAAAGTAAAAGAAGTACCAACATTAGATGACAATGAAACATCTAAAAAAGAGGAAGTGAAATATCAAATTTTCTCTTTCCCAGTGGCTTCAACCTTTACACCCGCAAAAGGAAAAGCAGCTGGTGTAGAAAAGGCAAAACAAGAAATATTATATCCTAATTATGTGACTGCAGGGATTGGTAATTACCTAACTGCAAATGCCGAGTTGTTTTTAACTCATAAATTGGATAACTATCAATATGTGGGAGGGAAGGTATCACATTTGTCATCACAAGGTGGAATTAAAGGTGTTGAACTAAGTGATAAATTCTCGGAAACAGGTATCAATGCCATGTACGGTTACAATAGAAATGAAATTGATTTCAAAGCTAATTTGGGCTACAAAACAGAAATGTACAATTGGTATGGTGTGCCTGTAGAAAGTCCCAATTTTAACCCAGCATACAATTTATTAATTAAACCAAGTCATAAATATTCTACGTTGTCGTTAGGTGGAGATTTAGGTATTTCAAAAAGCTTTTTTGAAAAAGTCAATGTAGGCTTTATATCGTTTACAGACAATTATAGTTCTTCAGAGAATAGATTCATCATTAAACCAGTATTTAATTTCGATGTAGGAGAATCTGCTGTAAAAGTTAAGTTTGGTTTAGATTATTTGAATACAAAATTCGATACATCTTATCAATTAACAACTCCTGTTGCGGGTACTGATTATAGAATTGAAAAATCGAATTTCATAGTAAATGCGAATCCTAGCTTCAAAATTTTAAGAGATGATTTATCAATCGAACTTGGCGCAGACTTTGCTTATTTTTCAAGAATGAAAGATGTGTTTGCAGGTGTTGAAAATAACACTAAAAGTGATTTCTTTATCTATCCTAAAATTAATGCTTCATATAAGTTAGTTGGTGATTTAATGGTTTTTGTGGCTGGAGCAGAAGGAGGTTTGAAACAAAATACTTACGCAGATTTTGCTTCGGTAAATAAATTTTTGTCGCCAACATTATTCATCGAGCCTTCAGATAACCAATGCAGGATTAAGAGGCAAATTGGCGAGTGCTGTGGCTTATAATGTAAGAGCATCTTATGATGCAACAAATAATAAACCGTTATTTAAAACCAATCCGTTATTGTCTGATGCGTCAGCGAATTATAGTTACGGAAATTCATTCACTGTAGTATATGACAATATTAAAACACTTTCTTTCTTTGGAGAGATAAAAGCTGATATCAATAAAAACGTAACTTTTGGAATCAACGCTGAAGTTATGGATTATGGAACAAAGTTTGAAAGAGAAGCTTGGAATTTGCCAACAGTAAAAGGATCATTAACTGCCGATTTTAATATTGGTAAAAAATGGTACGCGGGAACTCAGCTTTATTTTGTTGGTGAAAGAAAAGATGAATTTACAAGTTTTTCAGGTTTTTCAACTCCTGACGAAACACAAACGCTTGACAGCTATTTTGATATCAATGCACATATAGGCTACAAATTCAATGACCGATTTACATTCTTCTTAAAAGGAAATAATTTAGCAAACCAAAACTATAACCGTTGGTTAAATTACCCTGTACAAGGAGTGAAAGGTATCTTTGGTGCGAGTTATAAATTCGATTTTTAAAAAGATATTGTTTTAAGGAGAGGCCCTTTGAGCTTTTGCGAAGTATAACAAATAAAATTCGTTTAAAATTTCCGAATCCTTGTAGGAAATTTAGAATTTTATTTGTGATTTTGTGAAACAAAAATACCTTGCAAAAGTCTCCTTTCTTTTGGTTCGTTTTCTTTGGAGAAGCAAAGAAAATGAACATAAATAAATCAGTATGAACCTTAAAAAAACAATTCATCATAAATACCTTCAAATTATTCAGGATAAAATAGATGTTTTTCAGGACATGATTGAAGGATTAACTCAAGATTCTTTAAACGATGCCAAAGGCTCTGCTGGAGACAAACATGAAACAGGTTTGTCTATGATGCATTTAGAACAAGAAAAGCTTTCTTCAAAACTTCGTGAAGCAATTGAATATAAATCTATTTTAGAAAAAATTGATCCAAAACAAAACCATATTAAAATAGGATTAGGTAGTCTTGTAAAAACAAACAAATTAACAGTTTTTGTGAGTTGTGCTTTGCCTAAACTTGTTGTTGACGGAC
>CBFHBH010000108.1:0-6874 GCA_965653735.1 uncultured Flavobacterium sp.
ACACGAGAACATAAAGTATTATTGTTATTATCAACTATTCTTGTACTAACCAATTTAAAGGTTGTAGTTGCACTCATAGCTTGTGTTAAAACAAAAACACCAGAACCATTAAGTAATGCTATTTGTGGTGAGCCTCCATTAATAGTATATTCAATAGTGGCACCAGGTGTTCCTGTAAAAGTAACATCAACATTACTTCCTAAACATACATTTGTTCCTGAAACAGTCATATCAGCTGTAGGAATCGGGTAAACTCTTAAGTTGAAATCTGTAATAGTAAAACATCCAGAGACGTTATTAACCACTTTTACATAGATCTTTTGCGGATTTGAAGTATTTGCTATAAAATTAGGAAGCGGAGACACTCCATCAACAGCATTGGCCAAAGTTGTATAAAAATTAATGGTATTATTTACCAAATCAGCATTAATTTGAGTTCTGACAGAATTAAGATCAAAAATTCCAACATTTGGTGTAACACTACAAGTTTTCAATTCACCAATACTATTAGCGGTTGGCGAAGATGGGAAAGCTCCTGTTCCAGCCATAGCAGTACCTGTCCAATTAATTTGAAAACCACCATCACCATGAGGTCTATCGATAGCTATATAATATGATTGACCTGCCAAAACATCTAATGACCTAACATAGCTATCACCATTTCCAGGATTTGTAGTTCCTGGACCAACTTGTGTAAACGTGTTTGGCAATGTCATTCCTGTATGGTTATTGGCTGCATTCAAAGCTTGGGGATTAGACGTTGCACATCTAATAGGACTTCCTAAACTACCACATGTTTTGTTAGGACCATAAACCCAAAAATCATAATCTACACCAATAGCTGCGTCATTTGGAATTAAATCCATTCCTAATGTTCCTGACTGAATGATATTAATTTTTATCCATATCGAATTATGTTCTGACCCACCACATGAAGAAACTTCTTGTGTATTTCCAATACCAGTCGCATTAGAACTAAAACTACCATTACCACATACCACAATCGCATTAGCGCAATCATTTGGCGGATTTTGAGCTTGAACTGTCACTATAAAGAACAGCCCAAACAGTAAAATAAATATCTTTTTCATTGTATCTCTCTTTTTAATAGTGATAAATTACTAACTGCCATAAACAGTCATTTTTTTTAAAGCCCTCCACAACATTTTACTGATGTGAAGGGCACAACTAAAAAACCAAACTTACTTACTGATAATCATAAACTCAGAACGTCTGTTTTGAGCATGATCTTCATCAGTACAGTTTGAACCACAATTAATCTTTGGTAGCGAACTACCAAAACCTTTTCCAGATATTCTACTGTTTGAAATTCCTTTAGAAATTATATATTGAACTGTCGATTGAGCTCTTTGTTCTGAAAGATTCAAATTATATGCCGCACGACCTTTACTGTCTGTATGCGACTTAACCAAAATAACCATACTTGGATAATCATTCATCACTTTTACCAGTTTATCCAATTCACTTGCACCTTGTGACGTAATATTACTTTTATTGAATTCGAAATAAATTGGGGCTAATAACACTTCTGTATCAGTAATAATAACCTCAACAGGTGTTAATTTTGCTTCTGTTATTGATTCTCCTGATTTTATTTTTCCAACAGAAAAATTAGCTGTATCGAAGTTCACCATCGAAACTTTAAATTCATAAGCTGTTCCACATTCTACATCATAGCTTATCTTACCTAAATAATCTGTTTGTTTAGTAGCAATCTTGTTTCCTTTATCATCTAAAATTGCTACCGTTGCATTAGACAAAACTTCTCCCGTTTTTTTATTGGTTACCAATGCGACTGCTTGAGCTTTGCAAACTGGAATAGCAGTATAAATGGCATCTGATCCATTTCGGTTAGAAGAAAAATAACCTGTATTTAATGTAGAATTGAAGCTAAAAGAGAAATCATCTTTTTCAGTATTTACCGGCTTTCCAACATTTTGAGCTTTTTCAGAAGTATTCAAATCAGTTTTAAATATATCTAAACCACCAAGCCCTTGTCTTCCTGATGAAGCGAAATACAAAACATTATCATCTGCAATAAAAGGAAAACCTTCTTTACCTGGTGTATTAACTTTATCTCCTAAATTTTGTGGAGTTCCATACTCATTACCATTAACTGATACTTTCCAGATGTCAGAATTCCCTAAACCTCCTGGCATATTAGAAGCAAAATATAAAGTTTTCCCATCTTTGCTTAAAGAAGGGTGTGTCACTGAATAAGCTGTACTATTAAAAGGTAAAGCTTCAATACTTGTCCATTTTCCGTCAACTTTAACAGCCTTGTACAAACCTTGTTGCCCCACTTTAACATTACTTTGTTTGTCTTTTTCAGATTTCCCAGCACTGTGGCCATCTCTGGCAAAAAACATCGTATTACCATCGGCGCTAATTGCTACTGGTCCATCATGAAAAGCTGTATTGAGCTCATTAATTGCTTTTGGCTCTGCCAAATTCCCGTCTTCACCCCTAACCGATTGAAAAATATCAACATAGGATTGATTTGCCCATTTGTCTTTTTTACTTCCAGAATTTCGGGTACTTACAAAATATAAAGTATTATCATTAGCTAATACTGCTCCAAAATCACTTTGTCCATTACTTTGAATATTAGTCTGTGCTACATCAAACATTTTTGACATATTAGCCAGACTCGGGATATAATTTGGATTAGCTCTATGCTCCTTTGCTCTTGAGTCATTAGGCATTTGCGATGCAAAAACATCCATTTGTTGATTAGCTTCTTGATATTTACTCAAGGTTTTCAATGATTGAGCATAACGATAATAAGTTTCAGCATCCACCTTACCTTCTACCGCCTTTGCATACCATTTTGCAGCTTCTTCTGTGTTAAACACATTATAATAACTATCTGCCAATCTTGTATACACATAAGTATTAGCTCCTTTGCCATTTGCTAACTTAGAATATTCATTTATTGCATTTACGTACTGGTAGCTATCAAAAAACTTATCGGCTCTTTCAGTAAGTTTATCTTGTCCATAACTAACCGTTAAGAATAATAAGAAACTTAATGTGATATATCTTTTTTTCATTGTGTGTCGTTTAGGTTAGAAAAATCTTGGTGAAATGGAAACTTTCTTAGGGAAGTTCAAATCAAACAGCAACATAAGTTCATGAGAAGATGTTGTTGCAACTTTTAAATCTGAAACAATATGATCATAAGCATATCCAATTCTGATAGTTGGAGAAATCGCATAATTTACCATAGCTCCAAAAGAATCATCCAATCTATATGTAGCTCCTGCCTCAAACTTTTCAAAAAACAAGAAATTGGCAGAAAAATCTAGTGATATAGGAGCATTAAAAGCTGATTTCATCATGAATGAAGGCTTGAATTTTGTTTGATCAGAAAGATTAAACACGTAACCTCCCGTCAAGAAATAATGCTGTGTTTCGCTTCCAAAATGATACTCTTGTCCGCTTCTAGTTAAGTCAAGATGCTTGCTTTTCAACATATTCGGAACTGAAAAAGCCAAATAATAATTTTTAGAGTAGTAAAATAATCCTGATCCTATGTTTAAATGCGCTTTACTTGCATTTTCACTAAAAGCTGCATCACCTGTGTCATGAATATGTCCATCACCAATATCTGAAAACAAACCTACTTTGTGTAAAGTTGCACCGGCTTTAAGTCCAGCAGCTAAACGGTGATCTCCACCTAGATTTAACGTGTATGAAAAGTCCGCATAGATATTATTCTCATCCACTGGACCTATCTTATCTGAAATTACAGAAAGTCCTAATCCAACATTTTTACCAACTGGACTGTGCATTGACAATGTAGCTGTTTTAGGAGCTCCTTCAATATTTACCCATTGTTGTCTGTATAATAATCCTACAGATAAATTTTCTTTTGAGCCTGCATAAGCAGGATTCATGACATTCATATTATACATATACTGCGTATAATGTGGGTCTTGTTGTGCCTTTACATCAAATCCCAACATCGTCATTAGTATCAAGGCTATATATATTTTTTTCATTGTGGTTATTGTTTTTATGTTGTTAATAACAGTCTGTCTGAATGACGTTAAACAGACAGACTGATTTATTTAACTTATTACCTATTGATATAAACCCAACCTGTTGCAGTTGAACCATCAGCTTTAGTAATTGTATAGAAATAAGTACCATCAGGTAATTTCTCCCCTTTGTTGGATTGACCTCCCCATTGGGTTGTATAATTACCACTGAAAGCATACACTTCGGTTCCATAACGATTGAAGATGACAATGTTTCTTACATCTAAGCCTGTTAGATCGAAAGTCTCATTGCTTCCATCATTGTTTGGCGAAATCCCTCTAGGAATATCTACACAAGAAGCATCAACAGTTAAAGAAGTTATATTACTAGCTGCATTTGTACATCCATTTTGTTGAATTTCATAAGTAATGGTATACTCTCCACCTGAACTTCCTGATAAATTAATTTCTCCTGTTGTAGCGTTAATATCTAATCCATTTGGTTGAGCACTGAAACTACCTCCCGAAGTAAAATTCGAGTCTAATGTAATTACTGGGTTAGGGTCATTTTTACAGAAAATTGCATTATTATAGCTAAAACCAACATTTGGAATAATAACAGGATTAACTATTACTTCCATAGAAGCTCTTGGCCCTATACATCCATTAGCATCAACAGCGCTTACATAATAAGTTGTTGAACCTGTAACTGACGTATCTGGTGTTGGAGCAGTTGTTGATCCACTTCCACCAGTTGCCTGAGTATACCACAATAAAGTATGATTAGCCGGAGCAGTTGCTGATAAAGCAGTAGCTATTTCGTTCGTACAATAGTTTATTTGTGATGTAACTGTTGGAAGCGTTGTTACTCCCTGATAAGTCACAGTTACTATAGCATCACAATAACGTGTTTTCCAATGATATATGTAAACTCCCGGAATGCTAAATCCAGATATATTAGTCGATTTAACTCCTGGTGTGTCAATAGTTGTTACTGCTGGATTTGATGAATCTGCTGACCATACCCCAATCCCTTCTGCTTCTACCAAAGTTGATGTCTGACTACATCCTAAAGTAATCGCTTCGTTTTTAACTTTGGTATTTGCTTTAAAATTAGCGGCATCCAAAATATGTCCAATTGCATTTCCTTCTACACGGAAAATAAAACGTGTTGTAGTTTGACCATTTGGAACAACATAACTTCCCTGAATTAAATCCCAGATTAAACTATCAGCATGATCTGTCGCGATAACTGTAAATGGTCCAGAAGGTGGCCCTGCAAACAGTTTAACTGTTGTTCCTGTTCCATTTGCCTGTCTAGTAGCACTCGCAAAACTATAATCCATTACTGTAATTTCTGAAGTATCAAAATCTTTATATAATCCTTTTATGTTAGGGTCATTTGGATCCCAAGCTGCAGCACCATCTTGTGTTAATTGCAAATATTGACCTCCAGAATACGCTGTCCCATCTCCAAGTGTACTTTCTTGAAAGAACATAGTTTGCCAATCAGTATTTACTCTCCAACCTGGTATAACTCTTGAGTCAATAATTGTTGAAACACCAGTCACATATTGCATTGGAAGTTTTTCAAAATCGTAATTGAATGCATCCATATTACAGATATCTGCAGGAGTACTTACACAAATGTCAAATTTCTTATCATTAGGTGTCGAAGAATCTAATTTTAATCTGATCTTATAAGTATTCCCAACAACTAATTCTGAAGAATATGTAGTAACCAAAGAATTGTTATCACTACAAGCTTTTTCAACAAGAGATCCACTTGGTTGTACTTCATAAATTGACATCATTATTTTTGGCCATGTTCCTTGATAGCTACTTGTATAATAACTACCCGGATTGAAATTACTCAACTCAACAGTATGTACTTTTGAAGTTGCTATAAATTCATACCAAATATCACCTCCATTAGTGCCACCACAAGTCGTTGGAATACTTGAAGCTGTTGCTCCAATAAAAGAAGCTGTAGTTCCCTGAGATGCACATGTACCATTTGAATTTACTTGAAGACGAATAGCTGTTGAGGGCTCATCATTTTTAATAAACACTTTTGGTCCTGACCAGTAACTCTTATGTGTAGAACCACAAATTTCTCTTACTAAAAATTCATTTGTTCCTGCTAATGGAAACATAAAATCTGATGCTTGTGGCGTATAGAAAGGGGTATTTACAATAATTCCTGATTGTGGAATTGTACCATTACCTAATGGTTGAATTGCAACTTCCCATTGTGTTTCTGATCCTCCTGGAGTCCATGAAAGCACTCCATTATTATTTACTGTAAGATTGGTAGGTTGCGGACATGTAATTACTCCACAAGTTGGAACACCAGTATAAATATTTGTATTAACAGTACCTAAACCAAGTGGACTTGTCCATACCACATTCCCTGATTGATCTTTAACCACAGCCTGTGCTTGAGAATATTGAACTCCACTACCTATTCCGTCCCAATACAAACTGAATTGAACTCCTGAACATAAAAACACTTGATAATCAAGAACTGTAGGTTGACTAGGTGCTACAATAGGAAATGTAAGTGTCTGTAATACTATACCGTTTTGGACTACGTTTAAGCCTCGACTAACTTGTCCTGTATTACCATTACTAAGAGAAATGGTATATTGGCATAAATTCGAAGAATCACATCTTGTAAGAATTTCAATAGGGCCTACCCATGTACTTTGTGATGTACCACTACAAATAGCTCTTACATATATCTGATATTTTGTCGATGGAGTTAACCCAGTTATTGTATAAGGATGATTTGTAGTTGTATGCAAGTATTGAGGAAGGGTACTGCCTGCCGGAGCAGGCGTCCCATATGGCTGCACCGAAATCTCCCA
>CBFHBH010000109.1:0-6846 GCA_965653735.1 uncultured Flavobacterium sp.
GGAGATGTTGATTATTCGATAAATGAAGGTAATTATAATATGACAGGTAATAGTTGGGCAGAAGTAGGGCTTACTTATGGTACAATTTTACTCGATAAAGGACAACATTTTTTAAAAGCAGGTTTAACGGCTAAATATTTGCAAGGATTGGCAAATACATATTCTCAAGGGAAAAATTTGTCAATCGTTTATGATGCAAATGCTCCAATTTTAGGAATTCCAACACCGGGGAACAATGAAGTCACTGTAAGTGGTGAAGTAATTTATGGAGGTACTAATGATTTTGAAGAATCAGCAAAAGATTTTGATTTTAATTCTACGTCAAGAGGTTTTGCTGCAGATTTAGGTTTGATTTATGAATGGAGACCAGAAGATGCTATAAAAGCTAATAATGCCAATAGATACAAACTTAAATTTGGATTATCTGTTACTGATTTAGGTTCTCTTAAATTTAAAAATGATACTTTAAAAAGATATGTTCTTAATAAAACTGTTAATGCCATCGAACTAGAGGGGAAGGATTATGAAGAAATTTTAGCTATGTTTGCTACTTTAGCACCTACACAAGAAAAATCGGTAAAATCGGTCTTACCTACCGCCTTACATGCTAACATAGATTGGAACATTTATAACAAATTTTACTTAAATCTTAATGGTGATATAGGTCTAACTGCAAAAGACGGATTAAATACAAATTTTAACCCTACAACAGTTACTCTTACACCACGTTATGAGTCTAAATGGATAGGTGTCTTTTTGCCTGTAAATTATTCTGAATACAGAGATTTTCAAGCTGGTTTTGGTTTTAGAGCAGGACCATTATTTTTAGGATCAGGTTCTATTATAACAAATTTATTTAACGATGATTCAAAAGGGGCTGATATTTACGCAGGTTTAAGAGTGCCTATTTATGGAGGTAAAAGAGTGCCTAAAGTAAACGATAAAGATGGAGACGGAGTTGTTGATAAAGAAGATATTTGTCCAGATGTTGCAGGGCCAATAGATAATAGAGGGTGTCCATATAAAGATTCTGACAAAGACGGAATTATTGATAAAGAAGATCATTGTCCAAATGAGCCTGGAGAAAAAGATAACAGAGGCTGTCCTTGGGTAGATTCTGATAAAGACGGAATTTTAGATAAAGATGATAAATGTTCTGATAAACCAGGTCCAAAAGAAAACAAAGGTTGTCCTTGGCCTGATAAAGACGGAGATACTGTAATAGACAAAGACGATAAGTGTCCTGATTTAAAAGGGACTGTAAAAAATAATGGTTGTCCTGAGGTAACTGATGAGGTAATCAAAAAGCTGAATGATTACGCAAAGACCATTTTGTTTGATACCAGCAAAGCTACATTCCAGCAACAAACATATCCTGTATTACAGGCAATGGTTGCAATTTTGAAAGAATATCCTTCTTCTAAATTCTCAATCGAAGGGCACACAGACAGTGATGGAAAAGATACTTTAAATCAAAAATTATCTGAAGACAGAGCAGCTGCGGTTAAAAATTATTTGATAGAAAATGGAGTAGATGCTAGTCGTCTAACATCAGTTGGATATGGTGAAACCAAACCAATTGCAAGTAATAAAACAAAAGTTGGTAAAGCACAAAACAGAAGAGTAGAAGTTAAGTTAATCAAGTAAATAAATTAAAGTTGAAAAGACCAGCTGTAATGGCTGGTCTTTTTTTATTATTAACTTTTTGCATCGGCATTTTCTTCAGATTTTGCTCCCATTCTGTTAAGTTTAAACATAGGGCCAAATTCTGTTTTTAAAGCAGCAATTTTTAAATTGTCTTTGCTTGAAAGACCTTCTTTTTCGACTGTATTTTTACGAGTGTCTAATGCTTCGTAAAGTAATTTAATTTCGTCCCAATCCTCACGCGAATATGTCTTTTTATTGGCTGAAACAGTATTTACAAAATTTTTATATACCTGAAGAATGTTATCTTTATTCACCCAATTGAAGTTGAGGTCTTTGCCAATTACAATTCCAAAAAGACTTTTACTTAATGGAGTGCCTTGAACAGTGGTTTGAGTTTCAGTCCCACTAGCTACTTCCATTTTAGATTCAACACCTTCTTTATATACATCAAACTTTTTAGAACTTGATTCTAATTTATCATCTAGAGCTTCTCTTTGATCAATTGCATCAAGAGATTCTAAGGCTTCCGATTTTTTGAACTCTGCACTGGCTTCAATATCTACCCAATCTTCGGCTGCAACTTCTGGCTCAATTTTAATAATTGAGTCTACATAAGATACATATTGATTGACATTTTTCTCGGCTTTTAGTTCGTTCTCATTCTTACACGATGTGGCTACAAAAACAAGTATTGTAAATGCAGCAAATAATTTAATTGCTTTCATAATCTGTAATTTAATGGTTAAATATGTTTTATGCTAGTTTTAAATTTGAGGCAAAATGCGCTATTTTACTCAAAAAAGAATTTACTTTTTTAGGAATGAATTTTTGAGATACATATCCTACGCCTAAACTAATAATTGAGTTTAAAATGCCATTTTTTAAGTTAGGTTCAGAGGTTATAAATTTCGAAACCTGTCCCATCATGTTTAAAGGCTTAAATTCATTAAGTACTGCCCCACATTCTGCTTTTAATTCGTTAAATTCAATTGCTTGTTTCTCTTCTAGAATTGAAATGGCAGATTTGAGTTTCGTTGAAAGATTATCATTTTTTATGTCAATTTGTTTTTAATTGTTTTGTATGATGCTTTCTATTTCGGCTTCATGAATCATTTTCTTAATCATCATATCGCTTATTGGTTTTTTAATCATTTTATTTCTGAAAATAAATACAATTGCTAGTAAAATGATATAAAAACCAGACACAATAAAAAAACCTAAAAAGTATTCTCCCAACGACTTTCCAATCCAAAAGGCTAAACCAATATTAGCAAACAAAATGAACAGTGAAGCAATTACAATAATGGTAATTCGGGATATTAACGATGAAACTACATCGGCCGATTTTTCGACTGAACTCAATTTGAACAAGGTTATACTTGTTTTCGTATAATTCTCAATTTTATCAAAAAGAGAGTTTGTATTTGCTGATTGATTGTCCATTTTGTTTGCTTTTAAGTGTTACATAATAGATTTATTGATGCTTTTCAGATTGGCTATTTCGTGATCTAAGTCTTCTTTGGCTTCTTTTACTTCACCTTTTAAAGAAGAATACACTTCATTGGCTTTTTCGGATAAACTATTAAGATTTGTTTTTAATGAATCTTTTAAATCTTTCCCTTTTGAAGCGATTTTTTTTCTAGTTACACTTCCTTTGTCTGGAGCAAATAATATTCCTAATGCTGCTCCAACTGCTGCTGCTCCTAAAATTCCTAATACTACTTTGTCTGTTTTCATAATCTTTAATTTTTAAAATTTATATTGGTTTTCCTTTTATTATTCTTAGCAAAACAGCTATTACTGCGATGAGTAATAAAACATGTACGAGACTGCCTAAACTGTAAACAAAATATCCTAATGCCCATAGTATGATACAAACTATCGCGGCGATGTAAAGTAGATTTTGCATGATTTCTAAAATTTATGTTTATACAAATAGGTAAGCATTATCAAATGATTACATTACAAAGATGCAACCACATAAAGAGGTATGTGTTATAACAATTTTTTTAAATGTTATAGAATTTCCATTTAAGAGTAGAAATAATAAAAAAGGCCATACTTAGTATGACCTTTTGCTTTTAAGTTTCTTTGGGAAGATAAATGATAAATGTACTTCCTTTATTTGTTTCTCCTTCTGCAAAAATATGCCCTTTATGATTTTCGATGATTTTTTTACAAATAGCCAAACCTATTCCAGTGCCAGCATATTCATCTTTATTGTGAAGTCTTGTGAATAACGTGAATATTTTATCGGCATACTCTTGTTCAAAACCTATTCCGTTGTCTGAGAAAATTATTTTGTAAAATTTGCTATGACCATTAGGCAAAAATTTTCCTTCTTTTTCTACTTCAGTTTCTAAAACAGATATGTTTATTATTGGAGGAACATTTTCTTTGCCGTATTTAATAGAGTTGTTGATTAAATTATTGAATAATTGCTGTATCTGAAACGGTACAACCTCTAATTCAGGTAAATTATCGCTATTAATTATCGCTTTCTTTTCTTCAATAAGTTGAGCTTGCTCTTGCTTAGCGTTTTCTAATAATTCATTTAAGTCTGATTTAACGAAAACCTGTTCAGCTCTTGTTGTTCTTGAAAACTGAAGTAAATCGTCTATCAAAATTCGCATTCTTCCTGCTGATGCTTTTATTCTGGTAAGGTATTGTTGTCCTGATTCTGACAAATTAATAAAATCTTTATCAACTAATCTCGAAATAAAGGTTTCGATTTTTCTTAGAGGTTCCTGTAAATCGTGACTAGCAACATAGTTGAAAGCTTGTAATTCTTTATTGTTTGATTCCAGTATTCTATTACGCTCTTCCATTTCATGGTTAGCAATAATTTCTTCTGTAACGTCAGTTGTAGTGCCAATTAAAATTCTTTCATTAGATTTATTGGTTACCACTCTTCCAGATGCTCTAAAATTACGGAGCTCTCCATCAGTTTTGTAAATTCTATAGGTAAATGAAGGTAAAACTTCCTGGTGAACCATTTTACTTGTAACTTCTCTAACCTTTTCATAATCATCAGGATGAATATGCTTCATGAAATCCTCAAGATTAGCTTTAAAAGCGTTAGGTTCATATCCTAAAAGGCGGTATTCATTATCTGAAAAAGTATATTCTTCTGTTTCTAAATTAAGTTGCCAAGTGCCATAATTTCCAATAATTTCAGAAAGATTGCTTGATTCGTTTGCTACTATTAATTCATTGTTGTACGATTTTATATTGTTTAAATCTTTATTCATTTTTACATACGAAAGTACAAGTAATCCAAGTGTAACAAGTAATGTTAAATAAATGTATAAAGGGGTAGTTTTTTGATTGTTTTGATAAATGCTATTTCTTTTTAGTAGTAAACTTTCTTCTACGGCAATCATTTTATTGATTACTTTGCGAATGTCATACATTACTTTTTTTCCTGATAAGAAGTCATTGTTTAGTTCAGTACTTCCCAACACTCCATTAGAATAATCTTTTGCAAGAATGGTGTTGACAATATGATATTTATGATTTATTAAACCTCTTAAAATTTTTATGTATTCTTGTTGTGTCTTATTATCCTGTGTTATTTTTTCAACTTTAAGTAATGCTTTTTCTATTTCCTTTTGATGAATTTTTATAGAAAATTTTATTGTTTGATCGTTTGAAGCGATGTAGTCTCTTTTGGCTGTTTCAAGGTCGTTAATGTATGTGTACATTTTTTCGAGTTCAACAGCCACATTATATGTGTTTAGAACCCTATTTGAAGAAGCTGAAAGAGCATTGATATGCTTAAAAGTAACAGCTCCAATGAAAAAAATAATTGCAATTGATAAAACAAAGACAATTCGTAAAAAAAGAGGTGATTTATAAAAGGATATAATGTTCATTTTACATGCGTAGTAAAAAGTTATCTTTATTAAGACCTGATGTGTGATATTGCCAGTTTATAGTAATAACATCAGATAGAACTTTTTTTAGTGTATTAAAATCATTCGGTTTTTTTATATACACATTAGCACCTAGTACAAAAGTTTCTTCAATATGTTCCTCGGAAGAAGATGTTGAGTAGATAGCAATGGCAATATCCCTAAATTTGTCATTCGATTTAATTTCTTGTAGACACTCAATTCCGTTTTTTCGAGGCATATTCAAATCTAAAAATAAAACGTTTGGTAAAATAGCTTCGTCTTTATTTAAATATTCCATGAGAGCAACTCCATCATTGTAGGTTTGTACTTTTGTGCTCATTTTTAGTTCGTTAAAAGCATCGGTAAAAAATAATCTGTCATCTTCATCGTCATCAGCTAAGATGATATGTATATATTCCTTTTCCATATTTTATTTGGTATTGGCTATTTCTCGTCTTTTCAAAATAATTCGTTGAAATTGCGATGGAGTTATTCCAGTTGTGTTTTTAAATTGTGTGCTCAAATGCGCCACACTCGAATAGTTAAGTTTGAATGCAATTTCAGTTAAACTCAACTTGTCATTTACGATAAGCTGTTTTGCATATTCTATTTTTTGAAGAATTATAAAATTTTCAATCGATGTATATGTCACTTCCGAAAAAAGATTAGATAAATACCCATAACTGTGATTTAACTTCTCTGCTAGATAAACCGAAGCTTTCACGTTTGGAGCATCTTCTTTGAAAACCATTTCGACAATTGTATCCTTTATTTTTTGAACCAAAACCGTTTTTTGATTTTCAATAATATCAATTCCATAGCTATTAAATACAGAAGTTATTTCTTCTATCTTATTTTCGGGAATGGTTTCTAAAAATTCAATTTCTCCAAAACCTGTTACCGAAAATTTTACTCCAAAAGAAGTTAGTTTTTCTTCCAATAACTTCTTAGTTAAAACATTGAAATCGAATTTTAAAAAAGCTTTCATAGTTTGCTGTGAGTTTATTTTTTAAATATATAAATTTTTAATTGAAAATTGTGCTTTTCAATTCGACGCAAAAGGCAATCAAAAACATTTCAAAATAATTATGATGCCCTGCAAATAAAACCAAATCGTTACAAAACGCTCCAAAAAATGATTTTATTACTTTGATAATAATTAGACTTATAGTTTTCATTTTGGCTTTTATTTAGGTTATAATCAAAGTTGCCTTTTTATTGCAAAAACTGTCTTACATCATGTTTCCTATTTGTTATAGAATTTTCATTCAAATAAAAACCCCGAAAGAATCGGGGTTTAAAA
>CBFHBH010000110.1:0-6824 GCA_965653735.1 uncultured Flavobacterium sp.
TTAGGCAAGTTTTGAAAAAATTGAATATTTGTCCAAAACCCTAGAAGAAGACTAATTGTATAGGTTACTAATGTTGTAATATTATTTGTTTTTGATTCGAAAAAAAATAATAATATAGGTATAAAAGCAATATTTAAAAATAACCGTTGACAAGCTTTAAAAACATTGAGAATGAAGTATTCAATAAAGTTGTAATTTTGGTTTTTGAAACAAATAGATGTCCCTAGTGTATAAATAGGAATTGTAGCAAGAGTAACCCATGAAAAATGATTAGATATCCAATGAATAATTTTTAAAGTTTTATCATTAATCAAATTTGTATCATTATGGGTTGTAGCAGAAGTTATATGGAATAAATGATTTAATAATACATAAAGAGTTGCTAATATTATTAATAATGAAATTGGCTTAAAATGCTTAACTCTTTTACCTTCTATATATTCTCTAATGGTATGCCCAGGTCTTGTATATAGTTCTTTAAAACTATAGAGTATCCCATTGTCATAATGAAATAAACCATGTTGAATATCATGCCAAAGAAAATGAAAATCTAATTTATGTGTGTCTGCTTTTTGGCCACATGTATTACAATAATTTCCTTCAAAAACGGTGTTACAATTTTTACATACAGTTTCCATTAACTTAAAGATTTATGAACTCGGTGTTTATGTTTCGTTTGTCTTAAATTATCATTACCGCTGATGATACTTATATTTCCATCAATTTCAAACATAGCAAGTTTTACTTCATTGTGATGTTCTACTCCATGTTCCCTTAAGGCTTGCTCCATTTCTTCAGAAGTAATTCCTAAACGAGCTAGTGTTTTATAATAGGTTTTTCCGTTATGTATTAAAATTTCGGGTTTATCTGCAATCAAATTTCTAACAAAATAGGATTGCGTCATCACTCTTTTAAAAATCAAATTAATCAAAAACAACGCTAAAGCTGCAGTTAATCCGCCAAGTAATGATGAATCACTGCCTACCATTGCGTTTTGAACGGAATTACTAATTAATAAAATTAGAATAATATCAGCAGTATTAAGCTGTGAGAGTTCTTTTTTACCAAAAAATCGAAGCGCGACTATCATAAAAAGATATACAGCAACACTTCGAAATACTATGTCAAGATAAGGATTCACTATTTTAGTTTAAAGTTTTTCTCAATCGCTTTAATCATTTCGCCAGCAATATCTTTGTGCGTTGCACCTTCAATTCCTTCTAATCCCGGAGAAGAATTAACTTCTAGTAATAATGGTCCTTTTGAAGAACGAATAATATCTACACCAGCTACTTTTAAGTCCATAGCTCTAGCAGCTTTGATAGCAATTTTTTTCTCAGCAGCAGTTACTTTCACAACAGAAGCAGTCCCTCCCATATGAATATTAGCTCTAAATTCACCAGGAGCGGCTTCACGTTGCATTGCAGCAACGACTTTGCCATCAACAACAAACAATCGTAAATCTTTACCATTGGCTTCTTTTATGAATTCTTGTACTAAGATGTTGGCATTTAAACTTTTGAAAGCATTGATTACAGATTCTGCAGCCTTTTTTGTTTCGGCAAGTACAACACCTTTTCCTTGAGTTCCTTCTAATAATTTTACAATTAATGGTGAACCTCCAACCATTTGAATAAGATCGTTGGTATCTAAAGGTGAGTTGGCAAATCCGGTTGTTGGAATGTCAACTCCATGATTTAATAAAAGTTGTAATGAAAATAATTTGTCTCTTGACTGAGTTATGGCAGCAGCTGAATTTAAGGTAAAGACCTTTAAAGCTTCAAATTGACGTGTCAAAGCGCATCCGTAAAATGTTATGCTTGGACGAATTCTAGGAATTATGGCATCAAAATCGTTTAAAACTCTTCCGCCACGATAATGAATTTCAGGATTAGTTGCATCGAGTTTCATGTAACATTCTTTGATATTTAAGAAATGCATTTCATGACCACGCATTTCGCCTGCCTCCATGATTCTTCGATTGCTATACAATTCTGGGTTACTGGCTAATACACCAATTCTTAATCCTTGTTTGATTATTTCTGATGATTGATAATAATCTTTTATTTCATCAAAAGAAGGCTGTCCTAATTTGTATTTTTCTTCGGGATCCACTACAAGTCTGCTAATCATTGCTTCTCGACCTAAAAGCATTCTGAATCCCATCGAATCACGATTTGTTAGTGTAACTTCAATGTTGAATGTTTTTTCTCCAATATGAAGTTGCGTCATGATAACATAACGTTGTTCTCTAAAACCACTGGAGCTTTTTACGACACGTTTATCTATTAAACGAGCTTCACAACGTTTTGTTATTTTTGTGTTGTTTTGAAGAGGATTAACTTCGAAGTGAACCCAATTTTCGTTATTTTTTAAAAAAGGTGTAATGTTTAAGGCATGTAAAGCCGAAGTTTTTGCGCCAGAATCGACTCTGGCTTTAATAAAAGGTATTTGCAATTCAGGGAAAGAGCACCATTCTTCACTTCCAATGATTACTTTACTTTGTGGCATGTTTTTGTTTTTTATTTCTAAAACTAAGGTAGTATATTATTTTAAATAAAAAAACCTACTAATTAGTAGGTTTTTGTGCTTTTTTGATTTTGACTTTGAGCTCTTGTAAATCTTTATCTAAATCCATTTCGATGGTGTCACCCTCATGAATTTTTGAAGTAATGATTTCTTCAGCTAAGGCATCTTCAACATACTTTTGAATAGCTCTTTTTAGTGGTCTTGCTCCAAATTGTTTGTCGAAACCTTTCTCGGCTATAAAAGCTTTTGCTTCATCAGATAATTTAATGTTATATCCTAAATCTTTAACTCTTCCGTAAAGTTTTTTCAATTCAATTTCGATGATTAAGTCAATATCATCTTTTTCTAATGCATTGAAAACAATTACATCGTCAATTCTATTTAAGAATTCTGGAGCAAATGTTTTCTTTAAAGCGTTTTCTATAACACCTTTAGAATGTTCATCTGCTTGTGAAGTTTTAGCAGCTGTACCAAAACCAACTCCTTGACCAAAATCTTTTAATTGACGTGCACCAACGTTAGAAGTCATAATGATTATAGTATTTCTGAAATCAATTTTACGACCTAAACTATCAGTTAGATATCCATCATCTAATACTTGAAGCATCATATTGAAAACATCTGGATGTGCTTTTTCGATTTCATCTAAAAGAACAACACAATATGGTTTACGACGAACTTTTTCAGTCAATTGTCCACCTTCTTCATAACCAACATATCCCGGAGGCGCTCCAACTAATCTTGAGATTGCAAATTTTTCCATGTATTCGCTCATGTCAATTCTTATTAAAGCATCTTCAGAATCGAATAATTCTTTTGCTAATACTTTTGCTAATTGCGTTTTACCAACACCTGTTTGACCTAAGAAAATAAATGATCCAATTGGTTTATTAGGGTCTTTTAGACCAGCACGATTTCTTTGAATTGCGCGAGCAATTTTTTGCACTGCTTCTTTTTGTCCAATTACTTTGTTTTCAATAAGTTCTGGTAATTTGGCTAATTTATTACTTTCAGTTTGTGCAATACGATTTACTGGTATTCCAGTCATCATTGAAACTACATCAGCAACATTATCTTCAGTTACTTGAATTCTATTGTTTTTAGAATCTTCTTCCCATTGTTCTTGAGCAACAGCTAGTTCTTTTTCTAAACGTTTTTCGTCATCACGAAGTTTAGCAGCTTCTTCATATTTCTGTCTTTTTACTACAGAGTTTTTAAGCTCACGTACTTCTTCTAATTGACGTTCTAAGTCAAGAATTTGTTTAGGAACATCGATGTTGGTGATATGAACTCTTGAGCCTGCCTCATCCATAGCATCAATGGCCTTGTCTGGTAAGAAACGCTCAGACATATAGCGCTCAGTTAATTTAACACAAGCTTCAACTGCCTCTGGAGTATATATTACATTATGATGATCTTCGTATTTTCCTTTAATATTGTTAAGAATTGTGATAGTCTCTTCTATTGTAGTAGGGTCAACAATTACTTTTTGGAAACGACGCTCTAATGCTCCATCTTTCTCAATATATTGACGATATTCATCTAATGTTGTGGCACCAATACATTGTATTTCACCTCTGGCTAAAGCAGGTTTAAACATATTTGAAGCATCTAATGATCCAGTTGCTCCACCAGCCCCAACTATAGTGTGAATTTCATCAATAAAAAGAATAATATCGTCATTCTTTTCAAGCTCATTCATAACTGCCTTCATGCGTTCTTCAAACTGTCCACGGTACTTTGTTCCAGCAACTAATGAAGCTAAATCTAAAGTAACAACGCGTTTGTTGTAAAGAATTCTAGAAACTTTTTTCTGAATGATTCGTAATGCTAATCCTTCGGCGATGGCAGATTTACCAACACCGGGTTCTCCAATTAATAATGGATTGTTTTTCTTTCTTCTGCTTAAGATTTGTGAAACACGTTCAATTTCTTTTTCACGTCCAACAACAGGATCTAGTTTTCCTTCTTCTGCCATTTCGGTTAAGTCGCGACCAAAATTATCTAAAACTGGAGTTTTCGATTTTTTGTTTGACTTATTGGCAGGGTTGTTAAAAGTGCCCTCTCTTAAACTGTCATCTTGTCCCGAATCGTCGCCGTATTGAGATTCGTTTTTCGGGAAATTATCTTGAAAATCTTCTTCGTTTGGCATCATAGTTAAATATTGTTCTTTTGCTGTATCATAATCGATTTTCAGCTTGTTTAATAATTTCGTAGTAGGGTCATTTTCATTACGCAAAATGCATAAAAGTAAATGCCCTGTGCTTATAGTGCTACTTTGAAAAACCTTAGCTTCTAGGAAGGTGGTTTTTAATGCTCGTTCTGCTTGGCGTGTAAGATGTAGATTTTTTTTATCGTTTCCCCTTAAAGGATTAGGATTAGCAGGACTTAATATTTCAACTTTTTTTCTTAAATGATCTAAATCAATAGAAAGATTGTTTAGGATATTAATAGCAGTTCCATTACCATCTCTTAAAATTCCAAGCATAAGATGTTCTGTTCCAATAAAATCGTGGCCTAAACGTAAGGCTTCTTCTTTACTGTAAGTAATTACATCTTTTACTCTTGGTGAAAAATTATCATCCATAACTTAACAGGATTTGAATGTAAATTTAATGATTTATAAGGCTAATTGCAAAAATCGTTCCTTATCTGGGGTCTGACAGCTAAGTGACAAAAAAATATTTAAAATCAGCGTTAATTTAAATATAATTTATTAACCAAAGAATAACTTTTTTTTGTTGATAAATCGTGTAAATATGTTAATGTATTCCTATTGAATTAGTCTAAAATATCGTATATTAGCGCGTTTTGTAAATAAATTAAATTAATAACATAAATACTTATGTCTGACGGAGAAAAGTTAATTCCAATTAACATTGAAGACGAAATGAAATCAGCTTACATCGATTATTCGATGTCGGTTATTGTGTCGCGTGCGCTACCTGATGTTAGAGATGGTTTAAAGCCAGTACATCGTAGAGTTTTATTTGGAATGCATGAATTAGGGGTATATTCTAACAGAGCACATAAAAAATCAGCAAGAATTGTAGGTGAGGTATTAGGAAAGTATCACCCACATGGTGATTCATAAGTTTACGATGCCATGGTTCGTATGGCTCAAGACTGGAGTTTACGTTATTTAATGGTGGATGGTCAAGGTAACTTTGGTTCAATTGACGGAGATAGCCCAGCAGCAATGCGTTATACCGAAGCAAGAATGAAAAAGTTCTCGGAAGAAATGTTAGCTGATATCGAAAAAGAAACTGTTGATTTCCAATTGAACTTTGACGATACTTTAGAAGAGCCAAAAGTAATGCCTACAAAAGTTCCTAACTTGTTGGTAAACGGTGCCTCTGGTATTGCTGTTGGTATGGCTACAAACATGGCACCACATAACTTAACTGAAGTTGTTAATGGTACTTTAGCTTATATTGATAATAATGATATTGAGATAGATGAGTTAACTACCTATATCAAGGCGCCAGATTTTCCTACTGGAGGGGTTATTTACGGTATGGATGGAGTGCGTGAAGCATTCAAAACAGGTCGCGGGCGTGTTGTAATTAGAGCAAAAGTTGGTTTCGAAGAAGTTGATGGACGCGAAGCTATCATTGTTACTGAAATTCCATATCAAGTTAACAAAGCCGAAATGATTAAGAAAACGGCTGATTTAGTTAACGAAAAGAAAATTGAAGGAATTTCTACCATTCGTGATGAATCGGATAGAAATGGTATGCGTATCGTTTATATTTTAAAACGTGATGCAGTTCCTAACGTAGTATTAAATACATTATATAAGTATACACAATTACAATCTTCTTTCAGTGTAAATAATATTGCATTGGTAAAAGGTCGTCCTCAAATGTTGAATTTAAAAGATTTGATTCATCATTTCGTGGAGCATAGACACGAAGTTGTAACTCGTAGAGCACAATTTGATTTACGTAAAGCAGAAGAAAGAGCACATATTTTAGAAGGTTTAATTATAGCTTCAGATAATATTGACGAAGTTATTGCGTTAATTAGAGCGTCTAAAGATGGTGATGAAGCAAGAGCGAAATTAATCGAGCGTTTTAATTTATCAGAAATTCAAGCTCGTGCCATTGTTGAAATGCGTTTACGTCAGCTGACAGGTCTTGAACAAGATAAGTTACGTGCAGAGTATGATGAAATCATGAAAACCATCAACTATTTAAAAGAATTACTTGCAAGCAAAGAAATGAGAATGCAGGTTATTAAAGATGAGTTGAATGAGATTAAAGATAAATATGGAGATGAGCGTCGTTCAACTA
>CBFHBH010000111.1:0-6777 GCA_965653735.1 uncultured Flavobacterium sp.
AAGAAGGTAAAAACCAACGTACCGTTTTAACCCCAGCCGAAGAACAATTAATCATCGATACGTTCAATAAAAAACAAGCAGTTGAAGATTTAGCTGTTGTGGTATCCAAAAAGGAAATTGAAGCTAAAAATTATTCGTTTTCCGCAGGACAATATTTTGAAGTAAAAATTGAATATACTGATATTACTCCTGAAGAGTTTGCTAATAAAATGAAAACCTTTGAAAGTAATTTAGCCAACTTATTTGCAGGAAGTAAATTGTTGGAAATTGAAATTCAGAATAATTTAAAAGGTTTAAAATATGAATAATTTAAAATCAAAAACTATTTCTGAATTAGTTGATGTTTTTAATAATATTAGAATTCCACTTTCTTCAAAAGAGCGTGAAAATTTAGAGAAGGTGTATCCATATTATGGTGCACAAAATATTGTTGATTATGTTGATAATTATCTTTTTGATGGAGAGTATATTTTAATTGCAGAAGATGGAGAAAATTTAAGGTCTAATAATCAAAATATTTGTAACCTAGTTAATGGAAAATTTTGGGTTAATAATCATGCTCATATTGTAAAAGCAAATTCAAAAAACGTTACAAAGTATTTATATTATAATTTTAATAGAATAAAATTCGAACCGTATGTTACTGGAAGTGCCCAGCCCAAATTAAATAAGGAGAATCTATTAAACATAAAAACTTATGTTCATGAATATCTTGATCAACAAAAAATTGCCAAAGTCCTTTCTGATTTAGATGCTAAAATTGAGTTGAACAAAAAAATAAATGCAGAGTTAGAAGCTATGGCTAAGACTTTGTATGATTATTGGTTTGTGCAGTTTGATTTTCCTAATGAACAAGGAAAACCTTATAAGTCTTCTCATGGTAAAATGGTTTGGAATGAGGAGTTTAAGAGGGAGATTCCTGTGGGTTGGGAAGTTAAAGAGTTAGGAAAATATGCTAACATAAAAAAAGGTACTTTAATTACTGAAAAAACTGCTAACACTAATGGTAATATTAAAGTAATTTCAGCTGGCTTAGATTTTTCTTATTTCCATGATAAATATAATTATCCTGAAAATACAATTACTATTAGTGCTTCAGGCGCAAGTGCTGGCTTTATAAATTTTTGGAGAGAACCTATTTTTGCTTGTGATTGTACAACTGTTAGAGGTAATAGTGATACTGATACAATTCACATTTTAGGATTCCTTAAAATGAGACAAGAATATATTTTTCAGCAAGCTAGAGGCTCTGCTCAACCTCACGTTTATCCAAAAGATATTGAAAGTTTAAAAATTCCTGTTCCGCCAAAAGAAATAATTGATGAATTTGGAAGATTTGTTATTTCTGGAAATATAAAAATATCAAATAATCTAAAAGAAAACCAAGAACTCGCTTCGTTACGAGATTGGTTGTTGCCTATGTTAATGAATGGGCAGGTGAGTGTGGGTGGTTATGAGGTTGAGGATAGTGAGTTGGGGATGGTTGCAGAGGATAAGGTTTAATGTAAAAAGAATTAAGGATGATATTATCAGCTATATTTATTTGATAAACCACAAATTATAAATTTTGGAGGGGAATATTTTTTTTCAATCCTTGAAAATGGAAGTATTTCAAAAGAAGAAAATAAGAGTTATATACCAAATTTTTACAATGAACACAATGTTTTATTGTTATCAGCAATTGTTGGTGCTAATGGTGCAGGAAAAACAAATATTTTAAGGGCAATAAGTCAAACAAGTGATGAAATTTCAATTGCTTTAATTTATGAAGATGAAATCAAAATTTTAATACAAAATAAAAAAGTAAATAATTTAAGTATTGAAAATTTTGATTTCGAAGAAATAGATAGTAATGACAAATTATATCCTTTATATTATTCTCCAAGTTTAGATTACGATATACAAGATATATTTAGTCCTATTTCACCTTCACGAAATTTTAATTCTAGTCTGAGTGAATTTTATTTTGACAATTTAGAAAGACAATTATTCTTTATGAATAATCCTAAAATTGAATTACTAAAGACTATATATCCAGATTTACCTTTTTTTGCAAAATTGAATGTTAAAGTAAATAATTTTAATAAAAGTCAATTTCTTAATATTTATAAAGAGGCAACTTTAGGAAAAAGTTTAAACAAAGAATTGGAAGCTTTATGGAATAATTATAATATCGAATCTGATATGATCCATAATGATGAAGATTTTCTTAAGAATTTAAAAATTATGTTACTTTCTCTTTTGGTTCTAGATGATACATATGGAGTCACAAATGATAATGGCAGTGAAGTTGGATTTAATGAGGTAATTAAACAAAGTACATTCACAAATAAATTAAATAAATTTTTAGAAAAAAGAATTAGCAATATAGATAACCCTACTTACCTTAGTTTAAAAAGGGATTATGTATTTGATGTTAATAGTACAGAGGAACTTATTAAAAGAATACAAAGAAACCCATTAAAACAAATTTCAGGAGGATTTGATTTTGATTCTATTAAGATTAGGATTATACGTTGTATAAATGCTTTTACAGCAGTAAACGATTTTTATAAATTCATTCGAGAATTCAATTTAAATGGAAGAATAAAAAAAGAAAATGAAAAAGTTTTTGTTGAATTCAAAGTTAATGATTTTAATTTAATTATACAATTGATTCGTGAATATGAGAAATTGATAACTGTATTTAAGGAAACTATTCAACATGATAATTTTAGAATTTTAAATTTTTTTCCAGATAAAAAGTTTTCAACTGGTGAAAAATCATTATTAGACTTTTTTAGTAGTCTATATTATTTTACAATAGATAAATCTGATCATCAAAGAAAAAAAGAAAATTATTTATTGCTACTGGATGAGCCAGAACTTGGTTATCATGCATTATGGAAAAAAAAGTTCGTAGATGCAATCTTAAAAGTTGTACCTGTAATTTTTAATGAGCTTGAAAAACGACCAAAAGTTCAGATTATATTTACAACTCATGATGCTTTAACACTTTCCGATATTCCAAATTATAATGTAACATACATTTATAAAAATAGTAAAAATAGAATATTATCATTTGCAGAAACTTTAGAAAAGAAAACTTTTGGTGGAAATATAACAGATATTTTAGCCGATTCTTTCTTTGTTGGCGATGGCTTAATTGGAGAGTTTGCAAAAAATAAAATTCAAGATATAATAGATTACATTAATTATCATGATAAAATAAGTAAGAATAAAGATTTTAAAGATTTAGAGTTAGAAAGTAGGCTCAGTTGGCTTGAATCAAAATATATAGCTAAAAAAGTTATAGAACAAATTGGAGAACCTTATTTATACGAAAAGTTAAATGACATGTTTTTAGAGGTGTTTCCTCAATTTAAGAATGAGGAAATTATAAGACTAGAAGAGAAAATTAAAAAGTTGAAAGATGATACCGATTCAAATAAATAATTCTTTAGCTGAAGAACATTATAAAAATATTGAATTCAATTTACTAAAACAAATTGAAAGAGTATTGAATGATGATGGTATAAAAAAAACAAGAAATGGAAGTACTTCAATAATTGAATTTTCAAATCAGCTTGAAGAAGATTTAGAACTATTTATTTCAGATCCTGAAAATAATTTGAAACCTCTAATTACAATAAAACCAGAATTATTAGTAAATAAGGTAAATAATTTGATTGTGCATAGACCTAATTATTTAAATAAATGGCATGATGATAATTTGATTTTAAAAAATATATTTGTTGATAATGGTTATGAAAATGAAAGTTTTAATAAATGGAATTTTATTAATAAAATAAAAATTGATACTTGCTCGTACTGCAATAGAAATTATATTTATACAACAAAAAAGAATAAAAAAATTAAACCAGAAATAGATCATTTTTACCCTAAATCAAAATATCCTCTTTTAGGACTTAGTTATTATAACTTAATACCTGCATGTAAATCTTGTAATGGATTTGGTGCTAAAGAAGAAAGTGATCCATTAATAGAAGGTTTAACAAACCCTTATTTATTAAACTACAATGACTTTGTATTAAGTCATAAAATAAAAAGCATAGCTGTTATAAACCCATTATCTGGAAAATCAGATGTTGAAGTTTCTTTTAAAAAATCGATTCCGGGTCATTTAGAAGTTTTTAATTTGAAAGAGCTTTATGAGCTCCATCATGATCATGCAATTGAATTAATCATAAAGAGGAATTTAAAGTACTCACAAAAGTACAGAGAGTATTTAAGTTCATATAAAGGTTTGAAATTTAGTAAGTCTGAGATTGATAGAATGATTTTAGGTAATTATGCTTTAGAAAAGGAGCAACATAAAAGGCCATTATCAAAATTGTATCAGGATATTGGTAAAGAATTAGGGCTGATTAAATAAATTTTATGATGAGAAATTAATTTAAAAACGAGAATTAAATTTTAAATTTTAATGGATTATATTCTTAAAAACAAAATAAACCATGCTTTACAGCACCCAAAATCCTTAGAAATTATAAACTCTTCAGATTTTTATTTTCAAAAAGCTAAAGATGCCTTACATGATTTTTTGGAGTTAGAAGTGAATGAAGAAACGAAACAATATCTTCTTGTAAACAGGAAAAACTACAACGAACTTAAACAGTTATTTGATGATTCTTTGGAATTAGCAAATTTTGGAAAGTTACTGTTTACGGTAATATCTTATTGTGATACAAATGCCCATAAAAAGAGAGAGTTAAACGCCTATGATGATAAAAGAGTTTTAGCATTGGCTTTCGTAAGAATGAATAATTGGGTTGAACAATTAATTACATACAAGTTTGAAAGAAAATTATTTGAAGGCTCTGTTAAGAATGCTGTTGACTATCTTTTACATCCTTTAGATAATTTCACAATGTTGAGTGAGTATCATCGTAGACAGCTTTCTCAAAACTTATTCAGTAAACCTTATAATAAATCAACTTTTAAAGATGACTTTTATAAATTTTTTACTGAATTTTCGATTACTGTAAAAAATCCTGAGAATTATACATACCTAATAACATCACTTTGCTACTTTATAGAAAAAGAATGGAAAGATAGCATTGTAGGTTTAATATCGCCCGATACAACTGGTTGGCAAGAAAATGCAATTAATCAAACAAGAAATGGTGATTACATTGTTTTATGGAATCACAAAAGACCAAATGGCTCACCTACAACTTTAAAGCTTTTAAGACAGAGTCTTGAAGAAAATGGTTTTTTTAGGGTTTTCTATACAGGAAGTCATAAAGTTCAATATGTTGCTGAAATAGTCGATTTTGTAGAAAGTCAAGATGAATTAAATAAAGCTAACTGGCCAGAAAATTTTGGAACTATTAAAGAGTATGATAATAACTTTTTAAAATACGAAGATGGAAGCAAGTCGGCAAAATGGATTTATTTAGCAAGGAAAATAATAAAAGTAAATCCAGAAGAATATTCTAATTTTCAATATTATAAATCTTTTGGATATCCAAGTGTTGGTTGTCAAGCTCCAATTGTTTCATTTAAAAATAGTCATGAAATTAATCTTATAAATCGGATGAATAATAATACTAGACTGCTTACGTACAAAAAGCAAATTATCTTACAAGGGCCTCCTGGTACAGGAAAAACGCGTGAAGCAAAATTAATTGCTAAAGAAATGCTCGGTTTGGAAGATGTTAAAGATTTAAAAGATAATGATCAGTTTAAATTAATTCAATTTCACCCTTCGTATACTTATGAAGATTTTGTGAGAGGAATTGTTTCTAAACCAAATCCTGAAGGTGAAGGTGTTTTATATGAGGCAGAAAATAAAACCCTAGGTAAGTTTGCATTAAAAGCTCTTAACAACTATTTAGCAAGCAAAGGTGAAAATAAAAAAAATGATTTCACACTGAAGTTAAATAGCTTGATTGAAAATATAAATAGTGAGTTAAATGAGGGACGAACTTATAAGTTTGCTGATAAAAGTACTGCCGAGATTTTTTCTGTAGGAAATGATTATTTATTGTATAGTTTTCCTCAAAGACAAAACATACGATATAAATTACTTTTCTCTGATTTAGAAAGAATTTATAATAGAAGACAAGAAATAAAAAATCCAATTGATATTAGAGATAATGAGTTTGATTTAGGGCTAGAAATGAAAGGTAAATTTCCTTATTATTTTATGTTGTTAAAACAAATGGAACCAATAGAGATTTTAGATTATACTAGTAAACCTATTGAAAATCTTAAAAAATATGTTTTAGTTATAGACGAAATCAACCGTGCTAATTTATCATCGGTTTTAGGTGAGTTAATTTATGCATTAGAGTATCGAGGAGAAGCGGTTGAAAGTATGTATGATGTAGAAGGTAATAAATTAATACTTCCTCCCAATTTGTATATTATAGGTAAAATGAACACAGCAGACCGTTCTGTTGGTCATATTGATTATGCCATAAGAAGACGATTTGCGTTTGTGGATGTTTTACCGAAAGAGTTAAATGAGGATCCGAAGGTAAAATTTCATAAAGATTTATTTAAAGCTGTTTCTGAATTATTCATTGAACAGTTTGATCCATCCATTGATTATGCTAAAGAACCCTATAAGCTAAAACGATCAAATTATTTATCAAATGAATTTGAACCAAAAGATATTTGGCTTGGACATTCTTATTTTATCGATAAATCGAATGAGCCTGATGGAGTAAGTATGGATATTCGCTTAGACTATGAAATTAAACCTATTTTAATGGAATATGTGAAAGATGGAATATTGGTAGGTAAAGATGTTAATGAAAAAATAGAGGT
>CBFHBH010000112.1:0-6760 GCA_965653735.1 uncultured Flavobacterium sp.
GGCTTTCGTTGGAATATATTTAGATAAAGCAGCAAGAAATCCCGAAGCAGTAAAAGAACTCCGCAAAATACCCGAAGTATTAGAGTGTCATTATACAACAGGAAACTGGAGTATTCTCATCAAGATTATTTGTCGTGATAACGAACATTTAATGCATTTATTAAATACTAAAATTCAAGCCATTGAAGGCGTTTCAAGAACCGAAACTTTCATCTCTCTTGATCAACAAATAGAAAGACAAATACAGTTATAAAAACTTAAAATCCCAATTAAGAAAACTATGAAAGTAAACAAAACAATTGGATTAAGGATCATTGGATTAACTCTTACAACATTGCCCCTTGTCCTAACAAATCAAAACGATTGGATTAAAGGTCTGATTTTTGGAATAGGAATTGGACTTTTACTACTATCTTTAATCATTAAAATAAAAGCTCAAAAAGCTATTTAATGAAGAATTTTTTTAAAGCCTCTTTTTTTATATTTACTTCCATTACTTGGGGGCAAAAAACAATTCGATATGCAGACTCCTTAAGAATAGTTAAACATATCCCAGAAATAAGTTATGCTGTAGTAAATGACAAATCTATTCTTGAAATGGAAGCCATTGGTCTTCATTCTGTTCAATTAAAAGACCCAGCCACATTAAACGACCGATTTCATATAGGCTCTAACACAAAAGCTATGACTGCTTTTATTATTGCTAAATATGTAGAATTAGGAAAATTAAAATGGACAACAAAGTTCTTAGACATATTTTCGGAATGGAAAGAAAAATCTAGACCTGAATATTCACATATCACTTTACAGGATTTGCTTTCACACAAGGCGGGTATTCAGCCGTTTCAAGGAAATGCAGGTTTTGAAACTGATGAGGAAATTAAGCTGCCTGTATTTAAAGGCTCTAATCCTGAAAAAAGAAATCAGTATGGTCAATTTATACTAACTATTGAACCTGTAAAAACAGATGAAGATATGCCATTTGTTTATTCAAATGCTGGTTATGTTTTAGCAACTTTAATGTTAGAGCGAACTACAGGCAAAACCTGGGAACAATTGGTCGAAAAAGTGTTTAATAAAGATTTAAAATTGGATGTAAAGTTATCTTGGCCAGAGAACCAAAAGAAAAAAGACACTTGGGGACACACTTCAGAAAACAACATACTATCGCCAGTACCATCTTCAACAATTAATAGATTGGAGATTGACCAACCTGCAGGTGATATAAATATAAAATTAAAAGATTATGTAAAGTTCATACAACTTAATCTACTTGGTCTTGAAGGAAAAGACAACTATTTAAAAGCAGATACCTATAAATTTATTCATAAGGGCATCGAAAATTACTCAATAGGCTGGTATAATATTTATGAAAATGGAAAAGAATTTTCTACCCATGGCGGATCAGTAGGAACCTATTATACACTTGTTCACATTGACAGAATAAAAAATCAAGCTTATATTATTTTTACAAACTCCTTTAATTTAGATACTCAAGAAGGAGTAAAATATTTAATGCGAAAATTAAAAGCAAATTATTAATCAAAAAGAAATCACAACAAAATAAAAAATCCGCTCTATTAAGCGGATTTTATTATAATATAATTTTAGAAATTATCTTCTATTCATATAAATAGAAACATAATACAATAAGGTCGCAATAGAACCTATGGCAGCTACTACATATGTTCTTGCAGCCCATTTTAAAGCGTCTTCCGCTCCAGCATATTCTGCCTGATTTACCATGTTTTTATTTTTTAACCATGCTAAAGCACGATTACTTGCGTCATATTCTACTGGAAGTGTAATTACAGAAAACAATGTGGTTGCAGCAAAAACTACAATCCCAACTAATAATAATCCTGGAAACACTTTTATCATCAAAATCCCTGCTAAAAGTATCCATTGCACAAAGCTTGAAGCTACTTGAACAACAGGAACCAACTTAGAACGCATTTCTAACCATTCATACCCAACAGCATGTTGTACTGCGTGACCACATTCGTGAGCTGCAACTGCAGCTGCGGCAGCATTACGTTGATTGTATACTCCCTCAGATAAATTTACAGTTTTATTTGCTGGATTGTAGTGATCTGTAAGCATTCCTGGAGTAGAAATAACTTTTACATCATAAATTCCATTGTCAGCCAACATTTTTTCAGCAATTTCAGCACCAGTCATTCCATTTTGTAATTGCAGTTTTGAATAATGCTCAAACTTACTTTTCAATCTTGAACTTACTAACCAGCTCACCAACATAATGGCACCTGCTAATATCATATACCCTGAACTAAACATATTTTGTCTTTTTTAAATTGTAGTTAAATTTAATTAATTACTATCAAATTACAAGCCATTTATAAAAAATGCCAAGTTGTCATTACTATTTACAAATTGTTATAAAAGCAATCAATTCTGTAGCTTCATAATATGTAAACGAAACATTGATTACTTGATAACCTTCGGCAGATTTTTGGTTTAAAAAGATTTCAACTTCTTTAGATAATTCTTCTTTCATTCCTTTAAATCCAGCTGATTTTTTTAAAATATGAACTTCATGTTTTTTCATTTTTTATTTTCTTTATTATACGTAAATTCTGAAAAATGTTACAAAAAGAAATCCCAAATTTCCACTTCGACAAGCACAGTGATCGGAAATTTGGGATTCTTTATTTTTATGTTTTAAAAACTATCCTACCAAATTGATAATCTTTCCAGGAACGATAATTACTTTATTAGGCGTTCTTCCTTGCAATTGATTTTGGGTTCTTTCATCTGCCATGACAATTTCTTCGATTTGTACAGCAGTTAAATCCAAAGGCAACTTAATGGTGAAACGCATTTTTCCGTTGAAAGACACTGGGTATTCTTTTTCAGATTCTACTAAGTATTTTTCTTCAAACTTAGGGAAAGCAACTCTGGCAACAGAACCTTCATGACCTAAAGCACTCCATAATTCTTCTGCAATGTGTGGTGCATAAGGCGACACGATTACTGCCAATGGTTCAAGAATAGCCCTGTGGTTACATTTTTGTTGTGACAATTCGTTCACACAAATCATGAATTGAGAAACCGATGTATTGAACGAGAAGTTCTCGATATCTTCAGTAACCTTTTTGATGGTTTTGTGTAACGATTTGTACATATCTGCTGTTGGTTCAGCATCAGTTACAATCAATCCATTATCATCAAAATACAAACGCCATAATTTTTTCAAGAAACCATACACACCAGTAATACCAGCTGTGTTCCAAGGTTTCGCTTGTTCTAAAGGACCTAAAAACATTTCGTATAAACGTAACGTGTCCGCACCGTATTCATTACAAATATCATCAGGGTTTACTACGTTGTATTTCGATTTCGACATTTTTTCTACCTCACGACCTACAATATATTTTCCGTCTTCTTCTAAAATGAATTCTGCTCCATTAAAATCAGGTCTCCATTTTTTAAAAGCATCTGTATTTAATTCATTTGAAATATCATTAATTATTGACAAATCAACATGGATTGGCTGGAATTCAAATCTATCTTTAATTTCTAATACTTTTGCCTTCCTTGTTTTGTTAATTTGATCATAATCAGATTGAGCGAAACCTTCTTTTTGGATTCTTCTCATAACATTATATGACACAAAATACTTTTGAGTTGACTCGTTTACATCAGTAACTTTAATATCAGTAATAGCATCAAAATTAATTAATCTATAAACAAAAGCACTCATTCCCAAAATCATTCCCTGATTAATCAGTTTTTTGAATGGTTCTTCCGTTGGAGCAAAACCTCTATCTTTTAAGAATTTATTCCAAAAACGAGAGTACAATAAATGTCCGGTTGCGTGTTCGCTACCGCCAATGTATAAATCTACATTCTCCCAGTATTTTAACGCTTCTTCACTAGCAAATTCATTTTCGTTTGACGCATCCATATAACGCATCCAATACCAAGACGAACCTGCCCAACCTGGCATTGTATTTAATTCCAGAGGGAATACTTTTTCATCATCAATAAACTCGTTGCTTACAATAGTGTTGTTTGCAGTATCCCAAGCCCAATCTGATGCATTTCCTAATGGTGGCTGACCATCTTCTGTTGGTAAATACTTTTCTACTTCTGGTAAAACGATTGGCAAATGTTCCTTAGCAATCATTTGTGGCAATCCATTCACATAATAGACTGGGAATGGTTCACCCCAATATCTTTGACGAGAGAAAACCGCATCGCGCAAACGATAATTTACCTTAGCTTTTCCTGCTCCTATTTCTTCTAAAGCAGAAATGATTTTCGCAGTAGCATCTTTGTAATTCAATCCGTTTAGGAAATCTGAATTTGCAATGATTGTGGTGTTTTTATCATCGAAAGCCGTTTCAGAAATATCAACGCCTTCAAAAATATTTTTAATTGGAATATTGAAATGTTTCGCGAAAGCATAATCACGTTCGTCACCACAAGGTACCGCCATAACAGCTCCTGTACCATAACCTGCCAACACATAATCACCAATCCAAACTGGAATTGGTTCTTTTGTAAACGGATGTTCTGCATAAGCGCCTGTAAATACACCTGAAATGGTTTTTACATCGGCCATACGTTCTCTTTCCGAACGCTTTGCTGTAGCTTCTATGTATGCTTCAACAGTTTCTTTTTGTTCTGGAGTCGTAATTTTGGCAACCAATTCATGTTCTGGCGCTAATGTCATAAACGTTACACCAAAAATCGTGTCAGGTCGTGTTGTAAACACATCGATTACTTCGTTATGATCTTTTAGTTTAAAACTCACAGCAGCACCAACCGATTTTCCAATCCAGTTACGTTGTGATTCTTTTAATGATTCGGTCCAATCGATAGTTTCTAGACCTTGCAATAAACGTTCCGCATACGCCGAAATTCGCATGGACCATTGGGTCATTTTTTTACGAATTACGGGATGACCTCCACGTTCTGAAACTCCGTTTACGATTTCGTCATTAGCCAAAACCGTTCCTAAAGCTGGACACCAGTTTACTTCGGTTTCTGCTAAATAGGTTAATCTATATTGCAACAACACTTGTTGTTTCTTTTCTTCAGAATAGGAATTCCAATCGGAAGGGAAGAAGATTTCAGTATTGTCATCACAAACTGCATGAATAGTTGCGTTACCGCTTCTTTCAAAAATGTGAATCAATTCTGAAATATCTTCGGCTCTATCAGTTTCTTTGTTGTACCACGAATTGAACAACTGAATAAAAATCCATTGTGTCCATTTGTAATAGTCGGCATTTGAAGTACGCACTTCTCTACTCCAATCAAACGAAAAACCAATTTTATCTAATTGTTCGCGGTAGCGTGCAATGTTTTCACGAGTTGTTTTTTCAGGATGTTGTCCCGTTTGAATTGCATACTGTTCTGCAGGTAAACCAAACGAATCGTATCCTTGTGGATGCAACACATTAAAACCTTGGTGTCTTTTAAAACGTGCCACAATATCTGAAGCAATATAACCCAGTGGATGCCCAACATGCAATCCCGCTCCAGACGGATACGGAAACATGTCTAGCACATAATATTTTGGTTTGTCAGAATTGTTTGAAGCAGCAAATGTTTTGTTATCTGCCCAGTATTTTTGCCATTTGGCTTCGATTTCATTATGAAAATACTTCATTACGCTTAAAAGTTTGAAAAGTATAAGGCTTTGACCTCAACTTCTAAATTAATTTTTTGAGTTGCAAATTTACATTTATTATAAGAAACTGGAAATTTTGCAGAATATTAAAATATGTCACTCATTTACACCATGTCTTCGGGTTTCACCCAAGCATCAAAATCTTCCGCGGAAACATATCCTAAACGAACAGCTTCTTCCTTGAGAGTGGTGCCATTTTTGTGAGCCGTTTGTGCAATTTCGGCGGCTTTGTAATAACCAATTTTAGTGTTTAATGCTGTAACCAACATCAATGAATTATCGACCAATTCTTTGATTCGGCCATAATTAGGTTCTATTCCTTGAGCGCAATGTTCATCAAACGAAACACAAGCGTCTCCTAACAACCTAGCCGATTGCAAAAAGTTTGCCGCCATAACGGGTTTAAAAACATTAAGTTCATAATGTCCTTGCATTCCTCCTACTGAAATGGCTACATCATTACCCATTACCTGAGCACAAACCATAGTCAATGCTTCACATTGCGTTGGATTCACTTTTCCTGGCATAATAGAAGATCCCGGTTCGTTTTCAGGAATTAAAATTTCACCAATTCCAGATCTTGGTCCCGAAGCCAGCATGCGAATATCATTAGCAATTTTATTAAGTGAAACCGCCAATTGTTTTAACGCACCATGCGATTCCACTATGGCATCGTGCGAAGCTAAAGCTTCAAATTTATTGGGCGCTGTTACAAAAGGATGACCAGTGAATTTTGCAATGTATTCAGCCACTTTTACATCGTAACCCTTTGGAGTATTTAATCCTGTGCCCACAGCAGTTCCTCCTAAAGCGATTTCTGAAAGATGAGGTAAGGTATTTTTTAGCGCTTTTAATCCGTAATCCAATTGCGCTGCATATCCAGAAATTTCCTGGCCAAGCGTAAGTGGTGTCGCATCCATAAGGTGTGTGCGTCCAATTTTCACAACATTTTGAAATGCATTGGCTTTTGCTTTTAAGGTATCACGTAATTTTTCCACCCCAGGAATAGTGGTTTCGACAACCATTTTATACGCTGCAATATGCATTCCTGTTGGAAAAGTATCGTTAGACGATTGTGATTTATTTACATCATCATTT